>NZ_JAKUHK010000055.1:0-9021 GCF_023630655.1 Synechococcus sp. MU1655
GGTGTGAGCAATCACGACAGCTAAATCAATCATTGATAGGCTTCGATCGAATGAATCAGAACGCGGATTACACCTGCACGGAAGCCTGGATTCGTTGATCCTGCCTCATCAAAGCGTGAATGGAGCACTTGTAATCGAGTGATCGCGGACGAATCAAAACGCAAAGGCAGCCCTACAGGTTTGGCACGGACCACGGGCTGAAGATCTTTGAAGGCAATCTCCACAACGCTGGTACCTTCCACCTGTGTGGGAACAGGCGTGACCCAGCGCAGTCCGCCAGGAATCATCTCTGTGAGGCCCATCAATCCATCAGAGCAGGCCACTGCAAATTTCAAGGTTCGCCCTTCTCCTTCGATTGCTAATCGCAATCCGCTGAAGGCGGAAAGATCGAGGGGCGGTCTGAGCAAGGGGGAACGGCAGCTCACAAAACCTCCCCCATCCGCAACCACTTCACCTTCCAGTAAAAGGCCTTCAGGGGTTTGGCGGCAGCCGGCTTGGCTTGTCCCGCCCATGATGGTGTCATTCAGCGTGGTCCAATTTTCTAGGGAGATGACATTCTCTTTCGCATCAATTTTTGGCATCGACTCAGCTGAAGCAGGCGTTTGAGCCAACTGTAGGGAGACGACCAGAAGAGCAGTCAGACCGGTTCTTCTCAGCATCACGCAGATAGGACGAGGTCAAAAGTAGGCGGCTCCATCGTCACCGCAATCCAGTGGGACACTCGTCTTCCAGCCCATTCTTCCATCCATAAACGCATCTTTAGCGAGCAACCAGATGCTCTCCTCTGGTTTTATTCACTCGACTCTCCTATCTCCAAGCACGAGTGCGGAAAGCGCAAGTCAGAATCGTCCCGCATCCCTCGGAGCTGAGTTAAAAAATATTGTCGGACTAGGCCGCGACGAGCGATTGGTTTATACCACCACTAATTGAAAACCCAGAAAGAATAGTTATATGAGAAATAACTGAGAAGTGCGTGATAATAGGGTTAATCAGCCAAGTAAAATGATGATAAATAGCTGAAAAATTGATAAGGTGCTGAGGAGTAAATATCTCACTTCCTTAACAAACAAGCCTTCATGAAACTCCTGATTTCCGGTTTCACTCTTGCAACGGCGCTGCTGAGCACAGGCGTAGCCCATAGTCATTGCCAGCTGCCTTGCGGCATTTACGATGACAACGCACGTGTTCAGTCGATGCTTGAGGATGCTGATACGATCCAAAAAACAGTGATTCTGATTAAAGACAACTCAGGAAGGAATGATGCTCAATCCAGTAATCAGCTAGCAAGGTCAATTGCTAACAAGGAATCCCACGCGCAATCAATCATAGAAACCGTCAGTGATTATTTTTTAACTCAACGCGTTAAACCCAGTCAAGAGGATTACGCAGAGCGATTGAAAAAACATCATGCAGTGATCGTTGCCTCGATGAAGGCAAAGCAAAATTCAGACTTGGAGCACGTTGGCGAGCTGAAGGAAACTATCATTGAGCTTGAAGAATACTATCCAAAGCATACCCATTAAAATAATTAAAAAGGGCGGTCAATATTTAGCCGCCCCTAAAAGTATTGTCATGCCGAAGAAGTGTTGCTTATTTAAAGCCCTTCGCTAGCTTCTTCGTCGGTAAGGACAAGAATTTCTGCCTTCGGTCGAGCCAATTTTGCGGGGGTGCGTTCTGACGACTCAGCTGGATCGAGCAAGCGTCGCAGAGCGTCCCGTTTGTTGGCACCACTGACGAGGAACATCACTGTTCGAGACGCACTGAGCACCGGTGCTGTCAGTGTGATGCGCTCCAACCCTTTGCCCCGTCCAATCGTGGTCCAGCGATCACGGACTTCAGGAGCTTCAGTGCCTGGAAACAGTGAGGCGGTATGACCGTCATCCCCAAGACCTAAGACCATCACGTCGAAGATGGGTGGTTCGCCACTGCAGCTGTTGGCAATCATCTGGGCGAAAGCATCCGCGCTTGCTTCTGGTGAGGGAAGCTCAACGGTTGGGACAGGATGAAAGCAGGCCGCTGCCCCGGGCTCACCGGCCTGGAGCAAGGTGGCGCGGAGCATGCGCGCATTGCTGGACTCGTCATCGGCCGACACCCAGCGTTCGTCTCCTAGGAAGACATCCACGCGATTCCAGGGTAAATGTTGTTGCCCCAATCGCCGATAAGCCTGGGAGGGAGTGGTCCCTCCAGAGAGTGCAATCTGAGCACGATCACGTTGATCGAGCGCTAGTTGTATCGCTGTGGCGATGTATTCAGAGGCCCGCCGCGCTAGATCCTGGGGATCTCGGGCTCGTTCAAGTCGATAGGAGGTCATCGATCAGCTCAATCCAACCACTCGGTGTGAAACGTTCCATCTTTGTCAACACGTTGATAGGTGTGGGAGCCAAAGCAGTCGCGCATGGCTTGAACTGCATTTTGTGGCAGGCGAGCTGTGCGATAGCTGTTGATGTAGTCGAGGGTGCTGCTCAAGCACGGCACAGGAATTCCGGCCTCAGCGGCTCCTGCAACGACTTGGGCTAAACCAGAAAGTCGGGTGTTGACCTGATTGGCAAACCAAGGATCAATCAGCAGATTGTTCAGCTGCGGATCGGTTGTGAATGCATCCTGAATCCGTTGGAGCAGTCGCGCGCGAATGATGCAGCCACCCTTCCAGATCTGAGCGATGGAAGGCATGTTCAAGTTGTAATCGTGCTCTGCGGAGGCGATCCGAAGAAGCTCCATTCCCTGGGCGTAGCTGGCCATGCAGGCGAGCACCATCGCATCCATCAGTGGTGCCATTCCATCGGCAGGGGTGCCTAGATCAAAGGCCTTGACCGCTGGGCCTTTGAGGATGGTTTCCGCTTTGACTCGTTGATCTTTCATCGAACTCATCACGCGGCCATTGAGAGCTGCATAAATGGTTGGCACAGACGCACCCATCTGCAAGGCACTCACCACAGTCCATAAACCCGTACCTTTTTGGCCAGCTTTGTCCTGGATCTTTTCGATCAGATCGCTCCCATCATCGGGATCCTTTGTGCGTAAGCAGACCTCTGTGATCTCAACGAGGTAGGAGGCGAGCTCCTCGGTGCTGTTCCAATGGGCAAAGACATCAGCCATCTGGGTGCCGTTCATCCCCCCAACCCTCTTCATGAGGTCATAGCCCTCAGCCAGGATTTGCTCGATGCCGTACTCGATTCCGTTGTGCACTGTTTTGACAAAGTGCCCTGAACCGCCTGGGCCGATGTAGGTGACACAAGGGCCGTCTTCGACTTGGGCCGCCATTTTTGTGACGAGGCTTTCAATGGCGTCGTAAGACGCTTTGGTGCCGCCGGGCATCATGCTCGGTCCTTCAAGAGCACCTTTGGCACCGCCAGACACGCCCATGCCAATAAAGCCAAAGCTCTTGCTTTCCAACTCGGCAACACGACGCTCCGTATCGTGATATTCCGAGTTGCCACCATCAATCAGGAGATCACCTTCGTCTAAAAAGGGAGAAATCTGTTCAATCACTGCATCAACTGGCCCGCCCGCTTTCACCATCATCAAGATGCGGCGAGGTCGTTCTAATTTGTTGACAAAATCCTGAAGGTCGGTGGCTCCTTGAATGTTTTTTCCGGCACCTCGACCTTTCAGAAAGTCTTCCGTCTTTGAATAAGTGCGGTTGTAAACAACACTTGAAAAACCATTGCTCTCAGCATTGAGAACAAGGTTTTCGCCCATCACGCCTAGACCGATAAGACCAAAGTGAGACTTGGACATCAAAAACTGATTCACTGAAGTCAGTGTGACCACAGGATCAAAAATCGGCTGCAAACTGGTCTACCTCTGTCAGGGATAAGAGATGGAAGCGCCGATTTTCTATTCAGTTTGTCGTCAAATCACTGTGTCGTCGGCAATCGATGCATTTTTAACGACAACGACGATTCCATTACGAATGTAGAAGCCTTGGTCAGGACGATCAGCTTCTTCGACGCGATCCTTATTCACGATGGTGACGTTTTTACCAATACGAGCATTTTTATCAAGAATGGCTCCTTTCACAGTGGTGCCTTCGCCAACGCCAACTGGAATACCGCCGCGAGCTCTTAAAGTTTCGCGTTCGCTTTGCGATTCAAAGAAGTCAGCTCCCATCAACAATGAATCCTGCAGGACCACATTGTTTTCCACGCGACTGCGCACCCCAAGTACAGAGTGGTGGATGCTGCAGGCCTTAATAATCGATCCCTCACTAATAATCGAATCTGTGATCTGGCTGTCTACAAACTTGCTCGGTGGCAAATACCGAGGACGTGTGTAAATCGGGAAGGCTTCGTCGTAAAAGCTGAAGGGTGGTGTTGGTTGCTGAGTGAGGGCCAGATTGGCTTCATAGAAAGCACCGATGGTTCCAATGTCCTCCCAGTAATCGTCAAAGACGTAGCTCTTGAGAGTGTCGCCACGTGACAGGGCTTCAGGGATCACTTCCTTGCCGAAATCCTTATGGCCGGGATTGGCGTCCAGGAGATCGAAAAGCGTTTTGCGACTGAACACATAGATGCCCATGGACGCGAGGTAAGGGCGCTCCTTGGAGGACTCAACGCTGAGGCCAAAACGGGAGGTGTCAACCGCCATGGCCTTTAAGGAATCTCCCTTGGGCTTCTCGCGGAACTCCTTGATATTTCCGTCCTCATCGGTGCGCATCAAACCGAATGCTTCTGCTTGCGCAGCGTCCACGGGCAGAGCTGCAACCGTGAGGTCAGCGCCGGTACTGCGGTGATGCTCTACAAAACGGCTGTAGTCCATTCGATAGAGCTGATCACCGGAAAGGATCAGGTATTCATCAACATCCCATTCGCGGAACAGAGTTTGGTACTGGCGCACCGCATCCGCTGTTCCTTCGAACCAGGATGGGCTATCGAGCGTTTGTTGCGCAGCTAAGACTTCCACAAACCCTTGCCCAAATCCGGCGTTGAGGTTGTAGGTCTGGCTGAGGTGACGATTCAGTGACGCGCTATTGAATTGCGTCAACACATACATCTTGTTGATGTTGGAGTTGATGCAATTGCTGATAGGAATATCAATGAGGCGATATTTGCCTGCCAAAGGCACTGCTGGCTTGGCTCTCATCTTTGTCAGTGGTTGGAGACGGGTGCCAGCCCCTCCCCCGAGAATGATTGCCAGTACTCGCTTCATGCAGCTCCCGCCTTTCGGCTATGCGGGGCAAACTTACTGGATTTTTCGCGTTCGCAACCAACCCTTGGGCCAGATCGTGGAGATTGCAGGAAATTAATCTTGCGACTGCGCTCCAGAGTCCAAATCAAAGATTTTTTCGACGACCTGAAGTGCCTGTTGTCGTTCGCTGCGTTGCTGTGGACTGCGGAGCTGAGTCACAGGTGTGTGAAGGATCTTGTTGATCATTCCCTTGGTTAAGGCTTCCACAACCTTGCGTTCTCGCGCTGAGAAATCAGGACCCATGCGGCTCAGTGCTTTGGTGAGTTCCTCGACTCGGATCTCCTCAAGTGATGCCCTCAAGCGGTTGATGGTGGGAACGGCTTCCAGGCTGTCCCACCACTCGAGGAATAGCCGTCCCTCCTCTAAGAGCAGTCCTTCAGCCTCCCGAGCAACCTGCTGCCGAGCTTCCTGGTTCCGCTCTACAACCTCTTGTAGATCATCCACATCGTGAGATTCCACCCCGGACACCTCGCGAACATCGGAAGCAATGTTGCGAGGAACCCCGATATCAATCAGTCGCAATGTGCTACGGCGATTCAGAGCGTTCAATCTGTTGGCGTCAATGATCGGGTCATCGACTGCTGTGCTCGTAAAGACCAACGAACAGGTGCTCAAGCACTGATCAAGATCGTCGAGTCCCCGGCAGTGAATGGGAAGGTTCGGAAAGTCGGTTGCTAAGGCTGAGGCGCGTTCAATGGTGCGATTCAGTAACACCACTCCAGATGCTCCCTTCGACTGGAGGTGTTGAAGCAACAAACGACTCATGCGCCCAGCACCAACAACGGCGATTTGCTCCGTTTCAAGCGTGACCAACGCATCTTGGCCGCGTGATTGTCCAAGTTTGAGTTGAGCCAACTCAACCGCTGCTGAGCTCACGGACACAGCACCGGTGCTGAGATTGGTTTCAGAGCGGACTCGCTTTCCTGTGCTGACAGCCTGCGTTAACAGACGATTGAGAATGGGACCGATTGATTTGTGCTCTTGGCCCAGGCGCATCATTTTCTTGACCTGGGACAAGATTTGCCCTTCACCAAGAACAAGGCTGTCGAGTCCTGCAGTCACTCGCATCAAATGCGCAATGGCTTCGTCATGGTGATAAGTGAAGAGGTGTGGAGAGAGATCACGGCTTTCCAAACCGGAGTGGCCACTCAGAAAATCGCGTACAGCAGCAATCCCTAAATCTGGATTGCGGACCAAGGTGTAAATCTCCAGTCGATTGCAGGTGCTGAGGATCGAGGCCTCCAACACCTGCTCATGATTGCGCAGGTTTTGTAGGGATTCCTCCATGGTTTGCTCAGGAATGCTGAGCTTCTCGCGCACTTCGACCGGAGCCGTTCGATGACTGAGGCCGATGACGGCGATATGCATGGAGAAAATCCCTCTGTTGCTGCGTGAATCAGTTCAAAGCGATGCTTTGAGCTCCATCCTTCATGTGGATGGTGTTGGTGAAACTGCAGGTGTTGTTCAGGTTGCTGATGATCAAGCTGCTCGTGCGGGTGCAATCAGTTTCAAACTTCACTCCGTTGAAAAGAAGACCATCTGTGATGCCGCTGCCGGCGAACACAACGTGCTCTCCGCAGGCAAGCTCACTGGCTTCATACACCTTATCTGGGTCGGTAATGCCCATTTCTGCGAGGCGGGCGAGATTGCCTTCCTTCGTCATATCGGCCCACTCAGAGGTCTGAGCAATGGCTGGGTCATACACCAGTTGTCCTTGGAAGTGTCCGCCAAGTGCACGCATCGCAGCAGCGGAGATCACTCCCTCAGGAGCCGCACCAATGCCCATCAAGCAGTGGGTTCCAGTTCCAGCAAAACCACAAGCAATCGCTGCCTGCACGTCACCATCCGAAATGGGCTGAATACGAGCGCCGGTGGCGCGGATTTCAGTGATCAGATCTTTGTGGCGGGCACGATCCATCACAACGATGGTGAGTTCATCAGGAGCAAGGCCCAGGCACTCACTAAGGATTTTGATGTTTTCAGTCGCTGATTTGCGAATGTCAACCTTGCCCTTTGCAGCCGGTGGCGCTGCCAACTTCTTCATGTAGAAGTCGGGAGCGTTGAACAGTCCACCACGGTCGGAAGCCGCGAGAACCGCCATGGAGCCGCGCTGGCTGTAGGCACAAAGATTGGTGCCTTCACAAGGGTCAACGGCAAAATCCACACCAGGGCCAGTGCCGGTACCCACTTCTTCTCCGATGTAGAGCATGGGAGCTTCGTCGCGTTCCCCCTCGCCGATCACAATGCGCCCCTGCATTTGGATCTGATTCATGCGCTTGCGCATGGCATCAACAGCCAATGCATCCGCTTCATCCTTCAGACCTTTGCCGGAGAGCGTGGCGGAAGCGATGGCGGCCTGCTCGACGATCTCGAGAATTTCCTGGATGAGAGTGCGATCCACGTAAGTGCTGCGGGGGTAAAGAGAGGCTTTGAGGAGAAAGCCTGCAACAGCAGGGATTTCTGTCTCATATGCGCGGCTCACTGTATCAGTGGTGTCAGCGCTCTTTACAATCTGCCCATCCCTTAGCCCCCTCCGCTATGAGCACCAAACCCCTGGTGATCTCTCCATCGATCCTGTCTGCTGACTTCTCTCGTCTGGGTGAGGACGTCAAAGCCGTTGATGAGGCAGGTGCTGACTGGATTCATGTCGACGTCATGGATGGTCGATTTGTTCCCAACATCACGATTGGCCCTCTAATTGTTGAGGCCTTGCGTCCGGTTACTAAAAAACCTTTGGACGTGCATCTCATGATTGTGCAGCCTGAGAATTACGTCGAAGAATTCGCAAAAGCGGGGGCAGATATTATTTCTGTACAAGTTGAGGCCTGTCCTCATTTGCATCGCAATCTTGCTCAAATTAAAGACCTTGGCAAAATGGCTGGGGCTGTTCTTAATCCCAGTACTCCACTGGACACCCTTGAGTACTGCTTAGAGCTTTGTGATCTTGTTTTGATCATGAGTGTGAACCCTGGTTTTGGGGGACAGAGTTTTATCGATAATCAAGTCAAGAAAATCAGTGATCTTCGTCGGATGTGTGATGAAAAAGGCTTGGATCCTTGGATTGAAGTGGATGGTGGCGTGAAGGGCGCTAATGCTTGGAAAGTGATTGAAGCTGGTGCGAATGCGATCGTGAGCGGTTCGGGTGTGTTCAACCAGCCCGATTACGCAGCGGCGATTCAGGGGATCCGTAACAGCAAGCGCCCGTAGACATGTGACGTAGAGCCAGGCTGCTCTGTTGTTGCTTCGATCGGTTTTTATTCACTGTTAGCCCCTGCCAAATCGCAGGGGTTTTATGATGCACTATCGAGTTTCGATTCATGCTTCGAAGGCTGAATTGCTTGAGCTTACGTCGCGCAATATTCAATAGAATTGTTTAATTGGCCTCATGGGTTTTGCGAAACTTTGGATATTTTTGAAGATGCTTAAGTTTTTGTCTTTGCGGCGATTGCAGCTAGCGTTGGCTCGTTGATGTTGGCTTTGGTTGATGGGAGATGATTGTTCCTGTTTCTCTTCGCAGTTTCAGGTATTAGATTTTCATTTGAAATCTTTTCTGTAATCCTTGCATTGGTAAGACGAGTGAAGGCTTTGAGTTGTTTCGTCGATGGCGCAGCTAAACCCTTCTCTGAAGGCGGCACGCTTCATGGCTTCGATTTGAGAGACGGCGTAAATACCAAGCGCAATCACGATGAACAGTGAAATTCCTGCTCCCGTGCCTTTTGGATAAAATTTCATAGCAATTGGTCAAGGCGTGAATGAGTTTAGGATGCAAATAATGAGATGTAAACAATGTCAGATCAAGATCTTCGGCTTGAGTCTGCTCTGCGATGGGATTGG
>NZ_JAKUHK010000056.1:0-8789 GCF_023630655.1 Synechococcus sp. MU1655
AGAGAATTTCTAGTTCGACCGTAGATTCTGGACTGCAAGTTGTTCTGAATATTGGCATTGCTGACTCAATTTTTTGATGGCTTGCAACCGCATTAGGTCTTCATTTCAGCCTTGAGGGCTTAAACCGAATCAAGCAACGAAAGAAGTTGCATTAATACTCGATGCGTGTGGAACGAATCAGAGCTATCTAGTTTCAAGAGACCGTTAGATATCTGAAATCATGGATATCGATTCCAATACTTTGCCTCAGGGCGGAATGAAAAGGGGTGGCGGTTGGTCCGTCATCACTGGGTGGGGACGGGCAACGATAAGCCGCAGAGGCAAAAGGCTCTGGCAAACCTTGAATCACAAGAGTGCTTGTTTGTCTTGTGCGTGGGGCACTGGTGGCCAGAACGGTGGTTTTCGCGATGAGCTCGGGGAGCCGCTCCAGCGTTGCATCAAAAGCGTGGAAGCGATCCGGGCCGAACTGCAGCCGGCTGTTCCCCGCCATGTGTTCAAGCGTCGCAGTGTGGTGGAGCTGCAGCAGTTGGATTCATCCTCTTGTGACCGGTTAGGTCGTCTGGAACACCCTCTGATTCAGCGCTCGGGATGCGACCTCTACGAACCGATCCAGTGGGACGAGGTGTATGCCCTTCTTGCTGAGGCCTTCAAGACCTCGTCTCCTGAGCGGGTGGCTTCGTACAGCTCGGGGCGCTCTTCCAATGAAGCGGCGTATCTACTCCAGTTGCTGATGCGGGCCCGAGGTTCAAACAACCTCGCGGATTGCTCAGATCTTTGCCATGCCCCATCCAGTGTGGGGCTCACTCGCGTTTTCGGAAGTGGGACCTCCAATGTGAGCTTGGAGAGTTTGCGTCAAGCCGATGGTGTGGTGCTTGTGGGTTCCAACGCTCCTGCCAATCATCCCCGTTTGATGAATGAATTGATTCGGCTCCGGGAACGAGGGGGCACGGTGGTGGTGATCAATCCCGTTGTTGAGGGGGGTCTGCTCAAGTTTGGTTCCCCTGCCTTCCCGATCCGTTCGTTATTGCTAAGCAGTGAGATCGCGTCTCTTTATTTGCAACCGATTCCGGGATCCGATACGGCCGTCTTCCTCGGGTTTCAAAAGGCCTGGTTGGAGAGTGGCGCTATCGCATGGGACTTTGTGAAGTCGCATAGCGACGGCTGGGAGGCCTTGCAAGACCAACTGATGTCTACGAGCTGGGAGTCGATCACCCAATGCTGTGGCCTCAGTCGCGAAGAATTGGAGTGCACTGCTGCCCGTTTGGCGAATTGCCGCTCTGTGGTGTTCGCTTGGGCGATGGGGATCACGCATCACTCCAATGGAACCACCAATGTTCAGGCGATTGCTAACTCAGCGGTTTTAAGCGGAAATGTTGGCCGCCCTGGGGCGGGAACGATGCCAATCCGTGGACATTCCAACGTGCAGGGTTTTGGCTCGATGGGGGTGTCAGTTCGCTTGCGCGAACCGATGCTACTGGCCCTTGAGGCCTTGCTCAAACGCCCCTTGAGCCGCACCCCTGGTTTTCACGCCAGGGATCTGATTGAGGCTGCAGATCGTGGTGAGGTGGATGCACTGCTCTGTCTTGGCGGAAATCTCTTTGGCGCCAATCCGGACAGCACCCAGGCACGTCGCGCACTCGGGCGGATTGACACCATCGCCTATCTCGCGACCAAACCCAATCAGGGCCATTTTCATGGGCTTGGTGCTCGCCAGACCTTGATCCTTCCGGTCTTTAATCGTTTTGAGACGCCCCATCGCACAACTGTCGAGTCGGGGAATAACTGGGTTCGATTCAATGAGCCTGGAAGCACTCATTTAAAACGAGCCAATCTGTCCAGCGAAGTGGGATTTTTGGCTGAGTTAGCGCATCGCATCTTTGGTGATGATCCGATCCACTGGAAACGTCTTCAGGATCCGATTTATGTGCGTGAATTAATTGCCAAGACGGTGCCAGGATATGAGGGAATGGCGGGTATTGATGCCACCAATCGCGAGTTCCAAGTGAGTGGCAGGGTGTTTCCAGTGCCCCGTTTTTCCACCCCAAACGGACGGGCTCAGCTCACGCCAACGCCGTTGCCAGAATTGACTCTTCCTGATGTGGATCACTTTGGTGGTTTGGCCGATGGTGAGCGGGGTTTTGTGCTCAATCTCATCACTGCCCGCAGCCATGGGCAGCACAATACGGTTGTGTATAAGGCAGCTGATCGGTATCGCGGCATGCCCCACCGACAAACACTACTGATTAACCCTGAGGATTTGCAGAAGTTTGGTTTTGTAGCTCACGATCAAGTCACGGTTCAGGGTGAAGCAGGGACCCTTCAGCAGATTGAATTAATCCCAGGATCGATCAGGCAGGGGTGCGGACTGATGTTTTTCCCGGAAGCCAATGTCTTGATGCGTGGGGTATCTGATCAGGCCTGTGGAACGCCGGCTTTTAAACGCGTTCCTGTTCTGATCCGTGCACAAGTTCGTGCAAACGACAATTGATTATCCATTTAGCGCTAATTGATCTAAAAATTGTTAGCTCATCCCTACATATTTTTGATGAATCAGAACGTCATGAGCGATGAAAACTAGGTGATCGACGATAAACCGGAGTCTCAAGACCAACTAAGCGGGCTTTGAGCTGTAGCGCCAAATAAAGCGAGTAGTGACGGCACAAATGCAAGTTGCCCCCATGAATCCAAAGGTTCTCCACTTGAGTGGGCTTCCACATGTTGCGAAGCTCACCTTCCCAGGGGCCGGGGTCCTTCGGGGTATCAGAACCAAGCCCCCAAACCTTGCCTACCTTCGCTGCCACTTCGGGTGAGATGAGATCCTCCAAGAAACGATTCATGGAGCCATAACCAGTGGCGTACACCACCAGATCAGCCTCCAAAATGCTTCCGTCGTTGAGCACCACTGTTTCAGGAGTGAAGCGTTCGATTTCGATCCCACTACGGAGCTTGATGCGACCATCCGCCACAAGCTCCGAAGCACCCACATCCATGTAATAACCAGAGCCTCTGCGCAGAAATTTCATGAACACACCAGTATCGTCAGACCCGAAATCAAGTAAAAAACCGGCCCGTTCTAACCGGGTATAGAAGTCTGCATATTCAACGCGCATCGCGTCATAAATTGGCTTCTGCCACTTCGGTAGAAGCTTGTAGGGGATCGAAGCCATCGTCATATCCGACTGCTCAGGTGTGATGCCCTGCTGTATTGCTTCATCTGAATAAATAGACCAAGCACCAAATTTTTCTAGCGCCGGGACCGGCGCAATCATCGTCGAACTGCGTTGCAACATCGTCACCTCTGCCGCTCCGACCTTCCAGAGAGCTGAGGCAATGTCATGGGCCGAGTTATTTGAGCCCACAACCACGCAGCGCTTGCCGCGATAAGCGTCAGGTCCGGGATGGGCGCTGGAGTGGTGCTGCTCTCCAATAAAACTGTCAGCACCAGGAATCTCAGGCAGGTTCGGATAGCCCGCAACTCCCAAAGCCATCACCAGGTGGCGGGGTCGCAGCTCCACCGACTGGCCGTCACGCTCTGTACGTACCAGCCAACGATCCTGGTCGGGATCAAAGCTCGCGCTATGGGCTGGCGAACCACACCAGACGTGCAGTCCCATCAAGTTGACGTAGGCCTCCATCCAGTCGGCAAGCCGATCCTTGGGAGCAAAGAGGGGCCATCCTTCAGGGAAGGGCAAATAAGGGAATTTGCAGTACTGAACGGGGTCATGCAAACAAAGGGTTTTGTAGCGGCGGCGCCACTGATCGCCAGGTCTGGACCACTTCTCCAGCACAAGGGTGGGCACCTCCAGATGCCGAAGGCGAGCGGCAAGGGTGAGACCGGCCTGACCGCCGCCAACGATGACGACTTCCGGCTGTTCCGAGAGCCCCAAAGACTGCTGCTCTGCTTCACGACGCTCCGCCCATGACAAACGCTGGGGATCAACGCCAAATTCAGCACCGCGCTGCCGATGTTCGCGAACCTGTTGTTCGTGCCCCTTAAGAGCATCCATCGCTGTGAGAAGCGTCCAAATCCTTCCCTGACGCAAGCGGACATGACCGCTACAGCGAGCCACACGGGTTTGAAAGCAAAACCAACCTTCTAAAACACCATCAACGTCCTGAGGAACTCCAACGATCCGGAAATCATTCGGCGCCACGTCAGCCAAGCGTTCATGCAGCATTGCTTCGATGGCGGCAGGCCCTTCTTCTGTCGTTAAATTCCAAGTGAATGCAAGCAAATCACGCCAGAAGCAATCCGGAGCAAATAACGACAACACGGCTGTAGGGTCGTCTGTCTGAAGCAAAGAATCGAATCTGACCAACCAGTCCTGTAACAAGTCCGTGGGAGAAGTCATCTGGACTGATCAAATTCACACTATGGGCATGAGCCCTAGGGATGTCAGTCTTGACGTTGCCATTTTTCGTAAAAATTTTTATACACTGGATCCACGTTTTTTCGCCGCTACATTGACATCTTGAGTCTTCACCATGTCCAGTGAAATCAACCATTGATTGGCCACTGATTGCTTGCTGAGACGAAGAGCCACCGCCGATATCAGTTCGATTGATCGTCAAAAAAGCCTGACCTCCAAGGGAGGATCATCTGACCTAAAATCCTGAATGCTTCAACAGCCAAGCGTCCCGGAGCAAGACATCTATCGGGCGAGCCGAATCCGAAAGGAAAGAGAGCTCTAGAGAAGAACTAAACTTCCTTGAGTATCAATCTCGTACGAATATACTTATAAAAGAGATATTCAGGAGAGTGATAAATATTAGGGAGTGAAGAGTGTAAACGCTGAAGGCAATCCCAGCATATTGTTCGTTTAACTTTTTCAAGACTGTTGCCCGCCTCAACCAACCGTCTTAAGGCTTTGCAGTAGGAGGGGAAACCGCTTTCCAGATCTGCAATGGTTTTTGGCTTGATGGTCTTAGTCATTGTCAATGACTGAAGGCAATACCATTTTCATCTCACAAAGAGGTTACGTCCTGTGTCAGGGGTTACTTGATCGAGTATCCTAGCGTTGAACGTGTTAACAAAGATTTGTTGTTTGTATAATTCAATACGTGAACTGTTTCGCTGACGATGATCCAGCATTGAATTCATGAAAGATCTGATCAGAAAGCGAAAGCTGCCTCTTTTGAAATCACCATCGCAATCATCAATCGCTGGGAGCCAGGAGGCATAATTAAAGGATAAAACAACGCAACTGATCAGACCTCTATTAAATCAATTGTGGCTAGTAAAGAACTAGTAACAAAAGCATTTGAATGGTTTTTTGTGATCTAGGTTGCAAATAGAGAAGTGAGAGGGTTTGTCATGACCATGAAGGTAGTTGTACTCGATACCAATGTTCTCCTACATGATCCAGATGCTCCCAGAAGTTTCGGATCCAATCGCATCGTTCTGCCCATTCAGGTGATCGAAGAAATTGATCGCTTTAAGCGAGATCCGTCTGAGAAGGGGCGCAATGCCCGACGCATAGCCCGGTTGCTCGATGGTCTGCGTCAGAGAGGAAACCTCGCAAACGGTGTCCCGCTCAAGCCTGGTGGCAACGGCACCCTCGAAGTGGCGTTCTGTCGGGCTGAAACCTTGGCTCAGTTACCACCGGAACTCAGCGGAGGCGGTGGCGACAACAACATTCTTGCAGTAGCCCTGGAACAGATGCGAGGGAAAGGACTCAATGAACCGCCAGAGGTGGTGTTGATCACCAAAGACACCAATTTGAGAATCAAAGCAGATGCCGTAGGGCTGGCTGCAGAGGATTACACCAACGACAAAGTGGCAATTGCCGACCTCTATCCAGGGGCGACAGGCGTCAAAGTTTCTGCAGATCTGATTGAAGCGTTACATCAAAGCGGTCGTCTTGGCGTGAAGGAGCTTCCAGCTGAAACGGCGGGGTCCTTGCAGCCCAATGAAGGGGTAACCCTGATCGACCGCGACAGCTCAGACCACACCTTTTTGGCGCGTCAAGAAGGTGATTCCGGCGAACTGAAACCTCTGGTTTGGCTCAAACGTGCCCGTCTCGGGCGCCTAAAGCCACGCAACCGCGAACAAAATTTTGCGCTTGACCTCTTACTGGATCCATCCGTAGAACTAGTCACCCTTGTGGGTAAAGCTGGCACCGGTAAAACCCTGCTTGCGATTGCTGCAGGTCTGCATCAGGTCGCTGATGAGCATCGCTATGCCCGACTGCTGGTAACCCGTCCGCCAGTTTCACTCGGCAAAGAAATCGGTTTTTTACCGGGAACTCTGGACGAGAAACTTGCTCCTTGGATGCAACCGATCGTGGACAACCTCGATTTCCTTACGGGTGATGCCATGAGCAATGAGCAAAAGGATGATCGCCGCCGCCATGGTGGTGGTCCAAAAAGCTCCTGGTCTGATCTCCGCGAAATGGGGCTTCTAGAAGTGGAAGCCATTAACTACATCCGTGGTCGCTCGATTCCTCATCAATTCATGGTTGTGGATGAAGCACAAAATCTCACCCCCCATGAGGTAAAAACAATCGTGACGAGGGTGGGTGAAGGAACCAAAATTGTCTTCACAGGTGACCCTTATCAAATTGATAACCCCTATGTGGATGCTGATAGCAACGGTCTCACCTGGCTCGCAGAACGATTGAAAGGTCAAACCCTTGTTGGTCATATGACCTTAACGCGTGGAGAGCGTAGTGCTTTGGCTGAACTAGCAGCCAACATGCTGTAAGGAGCTACCGATGATTTCTTCAAACTTGATGGATTCAGAGCTACCAAGTCAGGATCAAACACGAGTAGCTGACAACCTCAAAAAGATTATCCAATCAGACACTTATCAGCTCGCTCATCAGGATCTTGATCTTCTCAACAGTTCCTCGATGCGTGGCGTAAGGATGCTGCTAGAAATCAGCAAACCTGAGCTTTACTTTGAAGAAGCTGGCATCACATCCACGATTATCGTGTTTGGAGGTGCACGTATACAAGAAAAGTCAGCCGCGAAAGCAACTCTCAAAGAAGCAATGAAAAACTTAGATGCAAATCCAGGTTCAGCAAAAGTGCAACGAAACGTTAGTCGAGCAGAAAAGATATTGGAGTTATCTAAGTTTTACAAAGAAGCAAGAGAATTTGCTTTTCTTGCCTCCCATTTTGGTCAATCAGGAGAAAGCCCAGGGCCTTCCTGTTCTTCCCATGTGATTGTTACGGGAGGTGGTCCTGGGATTATGGAAGCCGCTAATCGTGGTGCCTTTGATGCTGGATGCCGTTCCATCGGACTGAATATTGAATTGCCGCATGAACAAAATCCCAATCCATACATCACTCCAGACCTCTGCTTTAAATTTAACTACTTTGCTTTACGTAAATTTCACTTTGTGATGCGTGCCGTTGGCGCTGTGCTGTTTCCAGGTGGTTATGGCACTCTTGATGAACTATTTGAGTTGCTAACACTCCGCCAGGTAGGAACACAACATGCGATGCCAATAATTCTTTTCGGTAGGGAGTATTGGTCTCGCCTTATTGACTTTGATTTTATGGCTGATTCTGGATTGATTGATGATGACGATCTTCAATTAATTCAATTTGCAGAGACGGCCGCTGAGGCTTGGGAGCTCATTGGCAGTCAAGCTACTAATAAACCCTGAGAAATCCCTTCTAAGTAAACAAATTTCTAACAACGATGCCGGCCAGACAACGCTTTAAAGACTTAATATTTATTGATTATTTTATTGAAAGTACGCTCTACCAAGAGGCTTAATAATCGCTTATTTATCACAAAAAGGCAAGGCTACAAGGGGAAACCATAACCCGCAAAAAATCTAGACTTGCAGACCGAATCTAAGCTTGTTTGGCAGCAACCTATGATATTTTCGAATTAATATCTGTAATGTTTTTGAGACCTTCATCTATTAATTAAGCCCCAATATGAGCTCGAACGGACCGATACAGGGTGATTCTTAACTTGATCAATTCTCACGAAGGCCAACAGCCCTATCGATTCGGTGCACTTAAGACAAGCAGGGATGGTCGTGTGAATCCAGCCAAAGCCGCTGAGATGTGGCAGTTGGCGGAGGCATGATCTAACAAAGCTGCGGCCACCCGCCGGACTGTCGGATGATCGAAGCGCATAGTGAGCTCCTGCTGTGGCATCGACCAACCGCACCTTGCTGAAGCGACTGGCCGTAGATCTGGCTGAGCTCTGCAGTGATCCTGATAACCTCGACTCTGCCTTCGACCTGCTCAATGCCACCTACGGAACGGAGGTGGCGCAGGCGGCCCGCGACCGCCTCAAGACCGACCCAGCCATCCGTCCGCTGGTGCAGGAGCGCTACTGGGGGAACTGGCCGGCCCTGCCAGAGCTGGTGGCCTTGCCGGCGGGATCGCTGGGCCATGTCTACGGCCTGTTTATGGCATCGCAAGGACTGAGTGAACTGCCCGCTCCCGTGCTGCCGGATGGGGTCGAAGGCGACGACGCCTACTTGCAGATGCGCATCCGCCACACCCACGATCTCTGGCATGTGATCGCCGGATTGCCGATCACCATGGCCGGCGAAGCTGCCGCCAACGGGTTCACCACCGAACAGCTGCACTGGCCAGGCAGTGCACTCCTGATCGCTGCCGACCTGGTCCATCGCGTCAGCGACGCAGACTCCGATGAAACCGCACCCGATGACGCCGACCCAAACGCAGACGAGGGTGCGGCGATTGCCTACGGCCTCAACCTGGGAGCCAAAGCCCGACCCCTTCTGGCCCAGCGCTGGGAGGAAGGCTGGGAAACCCCTCTCGATGTGTGGCGCGAGAGGCTCGGCATCGGCCCGCTG
>NZ_JAKUHK010000057.1:0-8634 GCF_023630655.1 Synechococcus sp. MU1655
CCAATGTGAGCGGTGCATCCATCACAAGAGCAACACTCCAGTCGGTGCCAGCAGAAACATCACCAAGATTGGCAACGGTAATTTCGCCCGCGAAGACACCAGACCAGCCACCGTTGATCGTTGCCGATACAGAAAGTCCCTGCAGATCTGCCATCACGGAGGGCCCATCCATTTCAGGGAATCGCTCCACAGAAGATGCTGGATCAACCGGAGATGGAGCCTCAAGAGAAGGCGATGCCTCAACAACGGGCGGTATTGCATCCACAGTCAGCGAAGATGTGTCGCCGTTTGCTGGTGGAGCAGAGCTAACAACGCCGGTATCAGGCTCGGCAACAAACAACAGCGCATTGGTCAGGACGCCCGAATCTGGCAAGCCCACGCTGCTGGCATTGAAGGAGAGATCAACAGACTCACCAGCAGGAATTTCAAGACCCCATGCTGGAGGGGTCAACAACACCTGATAACGACCGCCACCAAGATTCGTCACCGAAGATTCAGACGACCAACTCTCAAAGCCGGGTTGATTGGTCAAAAAACTGAACGACCATTCGGTCAATGCAACATCGGAGAGATTCGAGAGCGTGAGGGTTCCACTCATTCCACCCGAATAAAGAGTGCCCGCAACCGAGGCCTGCAATTCTCCCGAACTTGATGATGCAGGAACCATCACTGCCATCATCGAGTCGCTGCTCATGGCAGCCATACCCCCTGAAGACATCGAGTGATGATGCCTGCTGTGGTCATGCATGGAGTGGGACGACTCCATCTCCATCACCGTGGAATCAGGATTCACCATCAGGCCAACACGCACCTGATCCCCGTCAGTGGAAGCACCGCTAGGAGCCAGGGGTGTGAGGAGACCAGCTCGACTGACCAAGGACACCTGTTCAGCACTGAAACCAAAAGGAACCTCGAGGTTGTCCTCCATCACCTGATCGTGATGAAACTCGAGATTGGCACCGATCAAATCACTGCGCTGAACACCTGTTAACAGCACACTTTGATTTGTAGGTTGAAACTGAATCAACAACCCCTGATCCGTGTCAACAACAGACAGTCGTTCGCGTGTACCTGTGTAGAGAAAATTAATTTTATCAGTTTGAGGATCAAAGCCATTGATCACCTCTTGAACACCAAATTGATGGGAGCGCACATACACAGTTCCTGAGTGACGCGCGCCAATATTTTGCTCCCAAGAAAGCACCGCCCCAATATCCTGTCGGAGATGTTCATTGCCAACAACGCCAAGATTATCCAGGCTGAGATCGTTCCACCTCAAACCCTGAAGTGCTTGCACTTGATCAGCCCAGGGATTAACAATTCCTGCCGTCCCATCAGGCAACGTCCCAAGAATTAAGCCATGAACAGAAATCTGTCCGAAATCAAGACGATCTACTGTGGGATTAAAATCGGTGATATCAGATCCTGCAGGGTTGACCTGATAGGTCACACCACTGGAAAAGGAATCAGTCATCATTCAGTCTTGAAGAACAAAAATAAGCGCAGAGACAAGCAGTTGCTGAATCAGACATCAACGATCAATTGAGGTCGCAGAAAAGCACCAGCTCCAAACAAAAGCTGGCATCAATGCACCATCCAATGAAAGTTGACAACAGATCATCAGACTCCCTCCAGGAGCATGACCATCTATAAATTTTCCTTCAACCAAAGAAGGAAAATCAATCAGCAACACAAAGTCCGAACGCTGAAACTATGCTTGCAAATTCAAATCCCACAACCATGACTCAACTGCTTAGCTTCTATGACTAACTGCATCTAAGCAGAAAACAAAACAAAATTACGCTGTCAAGCGACACAGCATTTGCCTTCCGACCGCATCACGTGGGCTACCAATGCACAGAGCCTTATCAACCGATTGAGAACACCCTGCTAGAAAAATCAACAGAAATTGACCAACAGGAACCCACCAGACCAAGAAATCCTGCAAAGGGAGAATCTAATGTCTTACTGCGATTCATTAATCATCGATTTCAACAGCTTGCCTTTCAAAAGCGAAGATTATCAAACAACACAATGCCGAGTCGATCAAGCACAGTACAAAGTCATTGTGATTGGGATTAGAAGTATCCAAGAAGCCTTAATCCTCACTCCAACGGCTCCATTTCTTTTCATTGCTGCGACTTGATGTGGCAGCAATGATTGAACAGCGATCTGAGTTGCATGACTACCCCCGCTGCGCACCTGGAATCGTTTCCCAATCGGTGTGCGTAGCCCAGAAGCCCCAAATCGCCATCGCCCTCAGGTAGTGGCAAGCCCGAAAGGTGTTCACGGCCGTAATTGCCTCTGGGGTGCGGAATTGCAAGCCACCGGCATACACCTGGGTCACGACCGCTGAGCAAATCGCTTCTGCGGTTTTGCCCTCACCCATCAAGCGGTAATAACTCGCAATTCCAAAGTTGATCCCCGTCCATACCTCCAAGGGATGGGTGCCATTGGGATCCAAGGGTGTGCCATCGCGGCGCAAGCCATTCGCCACCCCCAAGGATCCGCCAGCAAAGTTGTCAAAGCAGGCTTCCTTGATCGACTTCAAGGTGCTTCGGCTGTTCTCCTCACTCACGACCGGAGGCAACCCCAGCAATCGCGCATAGAAATCACCGCAGAGCTGATCGGCCATCACCACCGGCGTGCCGCTTTCGGCATCGATGTCGTAGTACTCACCGTTCCAAAGAAGCTTGTCGAAATTGGCGCGTGATTGCTCCAACCAGCCACTAAAGGTGTGCTGCTCATCGCCGGTGTCTAGCCCGAGCTCCAATTGCAGCCGTTGCGCCATCGCCAATGCCGCTTCCAAGGCCGCAATCCAGAGCGCACCGCAGTAGGCACTTACCCCCTTGAGCGGCCAATCATCAAAGGTTTGATCTGGGGCTCCGCCGTTATCAGGGAGGCCATCGTCATTCACGTCAAATTGCTTGAGGTAGTGCAGGGCCTGTACCGCCGCAGGCCAGCACTCCGCCAGAAAGCTGAGGTCCTCTCCCGTGGGCGCCAATTTGAACGTACGCCACACCTGAAGCACGTAATCACTGGCGAGATCTTTCCAGAGATTGCAATCTTGATAGGCGGTGTAATTAGTGGCATCAAACGGAACCTCGTTCGGTGCTCCCAAATCGTGAGGTGTGGCCCCTTTCACCTTGCGATCCGCTTCCACCCTGCCGCGGCCCTGGGTGAAATACCAACCGATCGGCCGTTGGGTGGCATCGGCCGCTGGAATCGCCCGGGCAAAGCTGCGAATCACCGCCTTATCCAGTTCCGGCCAGAGCTGCAGCAGGGCAAAGGAGCCGTACAAACGCACATCAAGACTTTCGTACCAGGCGTAATCGAGGCACTCGAGCACCCCAAAGCGGCCGTAGGGATCCTTCGAGGTGGCGGCGGTCCATAGGCTGCCGCCGCTGGCGAGGTCATAGAGCTCATTGAACAGCGCCATGCGCAGTTCCTCGGGCAGCTCTTTACGCGCCAACACCGGCGCTTGCCAGGCTTCGATTTGCTCATGCCAAGACCGCCAATCGCGCAGTGCTTCTGCCGCAATCGCAGCTGCATGGCAGCCATCAACGCCATAAAAATCGCTGTACCGACGCAGGTCGCGCACCCCCGTCGCAAAGCTCGTGACCGGCAGATCCCAGCTGATCGCCACAGGAATCTCTCGGGTTTCACCCGGCGCCAGGGTGAGTTTCACGGCGATCGCCGCACTCGCATGCTCGCCCTTACGGCTGGCGCGATCGTTGTTGCTATCGGGGATCACCCCGTCAGCGGCAAAGGGCTGCCAGAGCTCGGCACCATCACCACTGGGATCCCAACGGCTGCAGCGCATCAGATCCACCCCTTCCAGCGTGTCGGGCAGGGCAAGACACCACTGCCCTTCCCCTTCCGCTACCGGCGTTGAACGCTTGCCATCAAGCAGCACTCCGCTCAGTCCATTGCCATCGATCCAGCGGTTGCTCTGGCCCTCGCCATCTCCAATCGCTGGGGCGTAGTTGTGCTCGGGGCTGCCGTCATCGCGAAAGTGCACCTCCGCCGATGCATCGGTGTTGGTGAACCAGCCCACCGTGTTGCGCCAACTCAGCAACAGCGACACTTCTAGAGGCTTGTTGGTGGGGTTGGTGAGGGTCCAGCGGAACACCGCCACCGGATAACTGCTGCGTTGGTAATCACCAGGAAGGATCGGGCTGAACGCCTCGCAGCTCACTTCAGTGCGAAAGACCCCTTCGTAATGGTTCCAACTCAGGGGGTAACGAGCGGCATAGGTCCCGGTGCTGGTCTCCTCCGTGCTGGCGGGGTACCACTGCCAGCTGCTCAGCGGCTTGCCTGACTCCGGCCTGGAGTCATCGCGCGTTGGTTCTGTGGCAAAGGCATGGACACGCACCTGATCGCCCTGCTTTTCCCAAAGGGCGAATTGGCAATCGGGAATGCTGCCGTACCAATGCTCACCGCCATCGAGATGCCAGAGGTTGAAATCACCACGGGAACTACGGCCAATGCAGCCTGATCCAAAGCCACCAAGGGGCATCCCATGCCAGGGGCCATCGTCGAGGTTGCTGGCGTACCGCACCGTGAACGGGGTCTGCCAGCCCAAGCCAAACGAACGGCTCCAGCTTCCTTCTGGGGGTTGCCAGCCCTTCCCTGATGAGCCGCGGCTCAGCCGTGAACGCAATGCGGACAGTCCGAGCGGTGCCATGCAGAGGCCGAAAGTGGCTCCAGATTGCCAGAACTGGCCAGAAGAGCCAGGGCCTTGCTAGGAGCAGGCATGGGGATCGATTGTCCAGCGCCGCCAGCCAACAGGCGCCTAAACCATTCTTCCCTGCATCCTTTGGACGGGCACCGGCAGCAACGCCCAGACCCTTTCGCCGTTGACCATGCCCTGATTGAGAACGCGTGAGAACCCAGTGAAAATAGGCACTCTGAGGGAATTGCAGTCGCTAGCTTGCGTCCCTTATCTGGGCATCCTTGCCAGCCTGCAGCTGATCGACCCCAGCGTGGCGAATATCGCCTTGGTGAAAGCCAGCGATGCCTTGCAAATGAATGGCGCTGTGTTGGCCCTAGGTGCGAGCGTTTCCACCTTGGCCCAAGCCGCATCGGTGTTGGTGATGGGCTTTTTCGGCGATCGTTTTGGGCGGCGGCGGGTGCTCGCCGGCTCCTTGCTGCTGGCTCTGTTGGGGAATCTGCTCTCGATGCTGTCCAGCGAAGCGGGCCTGTTCCTGGTCGGCCGAGCCCTCACAGGCATCGCCCTGGGGTCGGTGCTGACCAGCACCTTTGCCAGCGTGCGCTTCGTCACCCCGGCCGCTGGAGTGAGCGCCGCCCTGGGCCTCTGGAACCTGCTGATCGTGGTGGGCTTCATCAGCGGCTCCCTGATCGGTGGCTGGATGGCCACGATCCATTGGCGCCTGTCCTTTTTGCTGGTGCCAATGATTTGCAGCGCCAGCCTGCTGCTCTTACCCACACTGCTGCCAGCCATTCCAGGCAATCGCTCCCTCAAGCCCGACCTCCCCGGCCTGACGAGTATTGCCATCGCCATGGTGCTGTTTTTATTCGGCATCAACCACGCAGCCTTAGGACTGCGCAGCCCTAGCTTCTGGCTGCCGGCCTGCAGCGGACTGCTGTTGTTTGTGTTGCACATCACCATTGAGCGTCGCAGCCGCAAACCGATCTTTCCGCCCAGGCTCTACCTGCGCGGTTTCTTTGCCGCAGCTGTGATCAACGGGATCGGCTGGAATGTGGCCCAAGCGGTGGTGCAACTGCAAACCAGCAACTTCTGGCAGCTGGTGCAGGGTTACAGCACCAGCGCTGTGGCCATCGCTCAGCTCCCCTTTTTGATCTGTTTTGGCGTGGCAGGGATCTATGCAGGACGCTGGATGGGTCCGGGCCGGCGCACCTTGGTCTTAATGGCGGGGGGCAGCCTGGCGCTGGTGCTCGGCCTGGCGCTATTCGCGGTCGTGCAAGTGCAAACGCCCTACTGGCAATTGCTGCCCGCCTTGATGCTGGCCGGCCTCGGCCTGGCCTTTGTGGCCGTGCCGCAATCCGCCCTGTTTGTTCAGGAAGCGCCAGAGGATTGTTTTGGGTCGGTGCTGGCGTTTCGCACCACCAGCGGCCAACTGGGCTTTGCCTTTGGGCTCGCCGCAAGCGGAACGATGATCAGCGGCTTTGGCTTCAACGATCTGCACAGCCGCATGCAGGCCGCTGGCCTGGGATTGGAACACCTGCCCCAACTCGATGAGCACATTCGTTTATTTCTGCGCAACAGCCCAATTTCGCTTGAGGGAGCTGCATCTCAGCAGCTTCTCAACCTTCTGCGAGAGGCCTACACCCAGGGGCTGGCGGGAACGATGTTGGTCGTGGCGGTGATCACGGCGCTGCTGTTTGCGATCAGCTTGCTGCTGTTGATCATTGGCCGCGAACAACAACTGCTCCATCAAGAGGGTTCCTGAGCGATGCCGTCTTCTGCATCAAGCAGGGCATCAAGCGTCACCGCTGTACGCACCAGCGCTTGATAGCGCTGCAACACTCGTCGATTGCGCTCCAGCCAGCGGGCCGCATCGGCCGGCGCATCACGGCTGCCCCCACCCACCAAACCGGAGGGGTTGTCCGCATCCATCAACTCCAGATCGCCCTGTTGGGCCAAGAGGGCCAGCAGCAAGTCGTGCAGACGTTGCCGGCGTTCATTGATCCCATTGGTGCACATTTAATTCGCACCGCAACATCTCTTGCCATCTTGAAGGGATGGAGGTCTGACGCCTCCGCGCACCCACCCTTTCAATGCTTGTTTCCCAACGAAGCAAGGTGCTGACAGCTCTGCTGGCGCTCTGCAGCGGCCTTGGCGCTCCAGCGGTATTCGCCCAGGAGCTTTACGTGATCAACACCACTTGCAGCACCCCAAACTCCCCCAATTTTTCCTGCCAGGTGCAGGCGATTGATGTAGATGACTCCACTGAATATCGCCATCGCTTTGGATCACGCACAGTGAGCTACCGCGTGATCGAAGACCCCTACGTCCGCATCGAAGGACGAGCCAGTAATAGCGAGGCGTGGACGTCCGTCAAAAACGCCACCATCAATTTCAAAACCGAACAGCTTTGCTTCAACAACAAGGCCTTTTGTGTGAACAATCCCACCTTCCTGGCCGATGTGCTGATCCAAGGCGGGCATGCCATTCAAGGCCGCACCCGCATCGGCATGGCTTTCGCAGATAACGGCCGCGTGGATGTGACCTGCTTTGACCAAGGCTGCGATCGACTGATGGAGGCGATTCAAAAATGACATCGAAAGCCAAAAAAACCGGTCTAGTAGGAGCGATCGGCGTTCTGCTGATGCTGCAACCAGCCGCAGTCCTTTCCGCCTATCAGGCCAATGGTGTTCTCACAGTTGAGGCGGCAACAGCATCTGCCACAGACGAGCAACTGATCAGCCAACGCGGTGGTCGAGGCGGCGGTGGCTCGAGAGGCGGTGGGTCAAGGGGAGGCGGTTCAAGGGGAGGTGGTTCTCGAAGCAGTGGTTCCCGCTCCAGCAGTCGGTCCAGCAGTGGACGCACAGGTTTCAGTTCCTACAGCGGCAGCCGCCAAAGCACGCGGCAATCCACCCGCAGCAACCGCCAAACCTCACGCAGCAGCTCGAGCAGCAATCGCCAAAGCTCACGCAGCGGAACCCGTGATCAACGTCAGACCAGCCGAATCGACAACCGGGGAACGCGACAAAACACCCGCAGCAGCAACATTGATTCCCGTCAGCAGGGACGCACCAGCCGCACGGATCAACGCCAGAGCGGCCGCAATGATCGGGTGAACAATCGCTCAAAGACCCGCCGCGATGCAGTCAACAACTGGGATCGCTACGGCAGTGGTTGGTACAGCGGATCGAGCTGGTCGAACAATCGCCCCTGGAACAACGGCTGGTACGGCGGGTCCTACTACAACAATTGGCGTTGGTATCCCGGCCAAGCAGCCGCCTGGGGTCTTGCTGGCATGGCCACCTTTGGCACCATCAACAGCTTGGTGAATTCAGCTCAATCCAACCAGGTGAGCTACTTCGAAGTCCCAAACTCTGATTACTCGCTCTACTACCCAAGCGTGACGGCAACTGGGGATGTGGTGAGTTTTGAAGCCGACAACGGTTACGACACTGTGCGCTTCAACGCCAATTGCCGCAACGGCACCCTCAACGGCGGAGCTCCCTTGAATGCCAATGAGGCCCAATTGCTCAATGCGGCCTGTCAGGTGGCTTTCGGTCAGTAGAAAAAACCACCGGCTCAGCTGAGCAAGGTCTGCAGGCGTTGCTCAGCAACCGGTTCCAACACAACAGGCTTGGCTTTGTAAGCCTTGCCCTTGGCACTGCGGACCGCAATCGCATCGCTTGCGCTGTCCCAGCTGCCAATCTCAAGAGCGCTATAAATCCGCTGCAGCGTCTCTAGCGGTGACTGCACCAAGTCGTCGTAAGCAATCTCCACCAGCTGCCCCTTGGGGATCAAATGCCGCGACCGCGCGAAGGCTTCTTGCAATTGGTGATGGGCCGCCACTGTTTCCTCCACTTGCTGGAGGCTGTTTGGAGGCTCTTGAAGACCCACCAAGTGCGCCAAACGCTGCTTGACCTGCACGAGTGAACGAATCGAATCGATTGGCCGCCGGCGCAGATACA
>NZ_JAKUHK010000058.1:0-8605 GCF_023630655.1 Synechococcus sp. MU1655
GGAATCGGGTCATCAATACTGAGAACCATCACGGCATCACCACGAACGATGCGACGCCCAACCTGCATGGAGGCGATGTTGACGTTGTGCTCTCCAAGAAGAGAGCCAAGGTGGCCAATGATGCCAGGCATGTCGCGGTGCCTGGTGAACAGCATGTGACGACTCGGCGGAACATTCACTGGGAATTCATCAATGCTGGTCACACGCAAATCACCGTCTGCGAACACCGCACCGGTCACGCTGTGACCTCCCTGACCACCGCGCGTGGTGAGCTGCAGCGACCCACCTGCAAAATCGCGACTGGCATCGTCCTTAATTTCCAGCACATGAATGCCGCGGCCTTTCGCCTCCAGCGATGCATTCACGTAGTTAATCCGATCTCCCAACGCCGTGCTCAGCAAACCCTTAAGAGCAGCGACCACAAGAGGTTGTGAGGGGTGGCTGGCGAATTCACCTTGCAAGCGCACCTCCAACTCCTGAATCTGCCCACCACTGAGTTGGCTCACCAGCAAACCGAGGGTCTCCGCCAGTTGGAGATGGGGCTTGAGACGCTCCATGATCTCGGCACTGAGACCAGGGATATTCACGGCGCTACGGGCAGGAAGCCCCAGCAAGACATCTCGAATTTGTTCGGCGACATCCACCGCCACATTTTCTTGAGCCTCTTCCGTGGATGCTCCGAGATGAGGGGTTAGAACAAGTCCTCGCTCCACGGCGCGCAGGGGTGAGTCCTGAGCAAGCGGTTCAGACGCAAACACATCCAAACCTGCCCCGGCGATCACCCCCGATTCAATGGCTTCCGCGATCGCAGGCTCATCAACAATTCCACCACGTGCACAATTCACAATCCGTGCCGTACTTTTCATCGTGCGCAGCAGCTCGGCATTCACCAAATTTTCAGTATCAGGTGTGCGAGGGATGTGGAGCGTGATGTAATCGGCCTGCTGGAACAGCGATTCCAGAGTGGTGAGCCTCACCTGCATCTGCTGCGCACGTTCTGCAGAGATGAATGGATCAAAGGCGATCACCTCCATGCCCATCGCTTTTGCGACGCGAGCAACATGAGACCCAATCTTGCCTAACCCCACCACGCCGAGAATTTTTTTATAGAGCTCATTCCCCACATATTTTTTGCGATCCCAAGCCCCTGAACGCATCGAACCATGGGCTTGAGGCACGTGACGAGACACCGATAGCAACATCGCAAGCGCATGCTCAGCCGCTGCGATCGTGTTGCCCTCGGGTGAATTCACCACCAACACCCCGCGTTGCGTAGCCGCTGGCACATCCACGTTGTCGACCCCCACGCCTGCACGGCCGATGATCCGCAACCGATCAGCAGCCTCAATGACATCGGCTGTGACTTGGGTCCCTGAGCGGATCATTAGGGCGTCGTATTCACCAATGATCGATTTGAGCTCTTCCGGTGACAATCCAGTGCGCTCATCCACTTGAGCCACTTGGCCAAGGATGTCGAGCCCCGCCTGATCAATGGGGTCTGAAACGAGAACTTTTGTCATCCAGCGGCGGGAGAAAGCCACCATTAACTGTAGAGATCAGCCCGAAGGTTCTTCTTCAAGTGTCTTCCAGCCCGAACAGTTCTAAAAGAATCGGCTCCAAGAGCAACTGTTCCGAGAGAGAATGATCATTCGGCTGCTGTTGTTTCATGCCCGTTTGCGTTCTGGTATTCAATGAGCGCACTGCTGCCGACCGTCTTCGCCTCTCGCTCCAAGACAAAGGCACGCCATTGCTTCGCGTCGCCCTCGTGGCACCAGCCCCCGGGAAAGGATCCGACCCACCGCAGCAAGCCTCCGACTCAGAGTCGGATCTGCCCGCTGAGGGGATGGACGATGTCGACCTGCTCAACCCCAGCCTGGCGCGCCGTCGACGTCAGAAGTCGATGGCGCGCTGGTTGATGCCCTTCGGGTTTTTTGCCGGCTGCACCTTCACCCAGATCACCACGCTCGACACCTTTGCAAGCTTTGGCCCCTGGGGAGAAGCCTTTATTGGAGGATTGCTCGGCATGGGGTCAGGCCTGATGGGTAGCTATGCAGCCGCCGCCAGCGTCCCTTCTGAAAATGAGGACGGTGTCAGGATCCTGCGCAATCGCAACCTCGAAGGCTGCTGGCTACTACTCCTAGAAACGAGGCCCGGGATGGAATTGCCTTGGCAAACCGTCCAAAAGGCGCGTCCACAACAAGTGGTTCGACTCAGCGAACTGTGAGCCTTCCGAGAGACAATCTACTTCGATCCTGCAGGCATCCCACAACGATGACCGCATTGATCGACCTGGCTGAAGATGTTCTGCGGACCTGGCAACCGCGATGGAGTCCCTTCCTATCAGCTTTAATGCTGGAAGATGCCAACCAGCTTGAGTCACTGGCAGAACTGCAGATCAGCCGAGATGGCGGCTACCCGGGAGCAGAGCGCAAACGGTTGCTCATCCAACACGCAGCGACCACAGAGCCTGAGCCCCCTTGCCCTCTAGCTGGTCTCAACGTGGAGGGGAACTTCCTGTTCGATCCAACCTCACCCGACGAGATGCGTCTGGCCCTGCAACGCATCGGGGTGGCTGACGAGTCCCTCGGTGATCTATGGATCCGTGGAGATAGAGGTGCTCAAGCCATTTGCACACCGGAATCCGCGGCCCTATTGCAGGGACAACGAGGCAGCCTGCGCGAGGTGATCATCACCTGCGAATCCTTGCCACTCGAGGCACTGCAATGGCCTGTTCAGAGAGTCGCTCGGCGGTTGAGCAGCGTTGAAGCCTCATGCCGTCTTGATGCCATTGCCTCTGCAGGCTTCGGAATCTCTCGCTCGAAGGTCGTCAAACAAATCAAGGAAGGGCGCTTGCGGCTCAACTGGGAACCCGTGCGGCTAGCAAGTCGGGATTTAAAAGTGGGTGACCGCTTGCAACTTCAAGACAGAGGCAGTATCGAGATCTTGAACATCGAGCGCACAAAACGCGAGCGATGGCGCGTCGACATCCTCCGCCAGTGAGCGGAGTGGATTCAAACGGCACTCCAACTGCTAACTTCAGTTCCTGGTTGAGTCATAGATCAACCACTCATCTCAAACGACAAACTTGAGAGCTGGGGGCGATTAGCTCAGAGGTAGAGCACTACCTTGACACGGTAGGGGTCACTGGTTCGATTCCAGTATCGCCCACTTCCCTTTAGGGACAGGAGTTCGACAATGGCATGCAGCTTGATCGTGGGGCTTGGCCGCTCCGGGGTCGGCGCAGCGCGCCTCCTTCATGCCCAAGGCCATCACGTCGTTGTACTCGAGCGAGATGAAGGTCCCGAACAACAATCCAAAGCACAGCAACTAAGGGATCAAGGCATCCAAACCGAATTGGGATGTCCTTTGGAGCTCTCAAGCTTTCAACCCTGGTTGGATGAAGTTGAGCAAGTGGTCATCAGCCCAGGGATCCCCTGGGATCATCCCACCTTGATGCAGCTCCGCGACCACGGCGTGATTGTTAGAGGAGAAATGGCTGTGGCATGGCAAGCCCTCTGTGATTGCCCTTGGATTGGAATCACCGGCACCAATGGCAAAACCACCGTGACGCATTTACTGCATCACGTTCTTAACCAAGCGGGACTGCACGCTCCGATGGCTGGAAATGTGGGCCATTCCGCCGCCGAATTAGGTCTGCAGTGCATGGATCCATCCCAATCCAAACCGGATTGGATCGTGATGGAGATGAGTAGCTACCAAATCGAATCAGCGAATGAGGTCAGACCCACCATTGGCATTTGGACCACGCTGACTCCCGACCATTTGGAACGGCACGGCTCAATGGATGCCTACAGAGACATCAAACAGGGCCTGCTTCAACGCTCCAAGCATGCCGTTCTCAATGCCGACGACGCAGATCTTCAGAGCAGGCACACTGACTGGCCAGATGCCCAGTGGGTTAGCTCTGCACAAACGACACGGGAGCCAGCAGACCTTGAGCTTTGGATTAATCCGGAAGGCTTGGTTTGCGGGAAACAAGGGTCACTCTTTCCAGCCAATGCTCTCGCCATGCCTGGAGAGCACAATCGCCAAAACCTGCTGCTCGTCACCGCAGCTGCGTTGCAAGCTGGATTAGAACCGCAAGCCATCGAGCGTGGGTTACGCAGCTTCCCAGGAGTGCCACATCGCCTAGAAAATCTGGGGTCGCTCCACGGAATGAACGTGTTCAACGACAGCAAAGCCACGAATTACGACGCGGCCGCGGTTGCAATTCAAGCCGTTCCTGGCCCGATCATTCTGCTTGCCGGTGGACTATCGAAGCAAGGCGATGCCAATGGTTGGCTACAACTTCTACAAGAGAAGGTTTGCGCAATTGCTCTATTTGGAAGCGATCGAGATATTTTATTGAGCCTAATTCGTGGCTCCGGCTATACAGGAGAGGTGATGTCTCACCCCAACATGGCGGACGCCGTGACGGCAGCAATCGAGCAGGGGAAAAACGGCAATGCAGCCTCTCTGTTGTTATCACCAGCCTGTGCGAGCTTCGATCAATACAAAGATTTCGAAGCCCGAGGAAATCATTTCAGGGACATCATTCAGCACCACTCCTGCTACCAATCGACGGGTTCAAATTAAGCAACACCAAATAATATCTTCGTGCACTGAAGATCCAATCAAGGTCACGGTGAATCAAAAACCTCACCAGACAAGCATCATCAAGCCAGCCTCAAACACCAGATGCATGCCCTAATTCGCTACATGAAGACATTGAAACGGCTTTTACCCTTCGCTCTCATCGCCCTCTTGATGTCTTGCGACTCCCAGGGAGCCAGAGATCAACAGACCTGCGCACTTTACAACGCTGACCAAATTGATGCTGTCGAAGCACTCAAACGCTTAGGGCTTCAACCCAAGGAGAATGGTCAAAGGTTTGAACCAGTCGAAAGAGCCTGCGCTCACTCCAAAAAGTCTTCTTAGAGAGCCAACAAGATGGATCTGAGTCCAACAAAAGGAAGAGCAGTGATCACCTGACTTTCACCTAGAGTTGTCCTAGCGATTACAGGAAAGTTATTGAGCAATCATCCTTAGAAAAAGTTGAGGAGGCTTACATGGCCTAGCAACAAACAGGCCAGGTCCATCCGTCGCTGACTGAAGACGACAGAACAGCAACATGGGCCCCTCAGCTACAAACAGTTGACCCAGTGATCCCCTCATTAGGGCGGAGATTCAGCAATCAGCTCAAGGGGAAGAGCCTTGTCTACTCAAGGCTTTGCATCAATGGTCGCTCAAAGAACGAGATCATTGGGACCATCAAAACAGCAATGGAAGAGGGAACATGGTCCAGGCAAAACAACTGCATCTACAAAGCCAGCTCTTACCTCCATTACTAGACAAACACTCTCAATCAACTTATCGCGGTGATCAACAGCAAAATAAAAACCTGATGCCCAGAACAACGATACAAAACGCCGGCATCAAAGCCACTAGCAGCGGAATCAAATTACCACCAATCACAGAGCAAAGCCAACAGCCAACAAAGCAATGGCATCAACAAATAAAGAGTCATTTTCGATTAACTTGGCAGAGAGATACGCCTCCCAGAGACATCGACATGAATTTTCAAATATAACTCCAAGCATCCAGGACAAAAGGGCTCTTCCCCGGGCAATCAACCAGAAAATCCACCCTCACTGGCATTGCCAACATTGGCAGTTAAAATCGCATGGCGACTAGGGCAATTTTCAGAGCATGCCCTGAATGCGATACCGACAATGCACCTCCATCAGACCTTCCCTTCAAGCCTCTTATCATGACTAGTGCTTCTTACTGGCTGATGAAAAGCGAGCCAAATGTTTATGGTATTGAACATCTGAAGGACGAGAAAGTTACTCTATGGGATGGCATCAGAAATTACCAGGCTCGTAATTTCATGCGAAAGATGAAGGTTGGAGATCAAGCTTTTTTCTACCATTCCAATTGCAAGCCTCCTGGGATTGTTGGTCTAATGGAGGTCACAGAAACTGGCCTCGTGGATCCAACGCAGTTTGATAGCAGCTCTAAGTATCACGATCCAGCCTCCAAGCAGGACTCTCCACGTTGGGATTGCGTGAAACTTGCCTATCGCGGCCAGTTTTCCAACATGTTGACCCTTGACGATCTTCGCCAGTCCTACGAAGCAGACCAACTGACTGTTGTGCGTCGTGGTAATCGACTTTCGATTCTTCCGGTTGACACAGAAATCGCGATGGATTTATTAAAGAGGCTTGGACCACTTCAATGATCCGCTCGCAAGTATTTCTGCTGAGCGACTGCCGATTGCCACCATTATTCCAAGGGCCTGGATCGGCTTCAGGAAAGCGCCTTGGTCCTTCATCGGGCTCACTGCATTGATGCTGTGCTGCCTGATGGGCTTAGGCGTGGTCGCACGAGATCTCCAGCTCAGCAGCAATCGCTTCCTTCAATACACCGGCGATCTGGTGCTCGTGATGGCGGCACTTGTTCCATTAGCACCCTTGATGGCACTGCTGCAGCTGGCAGACGAACACCTGCCCGGGGGATTGGATCGAAACCCAGAGCAACCGGCTGCAAGACACCGATTTCTTTGGCTGCTGAAGCAGACCTGCGGCCTTGCGATTTTAGAAGTCCTCATTGGCATTGGCGGAATCAGTTCGATTCGTCTTTTAAGTCAATTTTTGGCACCCCACAGCGGTGTGCTCGCCAGCCTGGTTGTCGTGTTGGGTGGTGTCGGCATCGCCATCTGGTTGATTGGCCAACTCCTCTCCATTCCATTGCTGATTCATCACGGCTATCGCCCACTCCGAGCCATGGAGCACAGTCGCAAACTTGTTCAAGCCAATCGCCTCAAAGTATTGGCATTGCTTGGACTTCTTCTAGGAATCAACTTGCTTGGCCTCATGGCTGCGAGCCTCGGATTGCTCTTCAGTGTTCCGTTTAGCGCCCTTCTATTGATGGCCAGCTGCCGGACTCAAACACCTTGGCGAAGAGAGTCGCGACGAAACATGTTGCCGACGTAGAGACGGGTGAGCTCTCTGGAGTCGGCACCGTTCTGAACAAGAAATCCAGCCAATGCCGCCTGAACGAGTCGGTACTGATCCCAATTTGGGCAGCGCTCAATAAAGTCAGCCATGGCCTGGTGCAAAGGCAAAGGCATCTCCGTTTGAAAGCTCACGACGTCATCACCCTGAACCTGTTCAGGCGCTTCTTCACCTGTAAGAACTGCTGAGGACTCAACAATCTGATCGGTCGCCAATTGGCCGTGAAACACTCCGGACTCCTTCATCACCACGGCCTGAATCTATGGTCTGTTCTCCACAAGCACAAGGGGCCACCCAGAGAAGCGAATCCACCAATCGACAACCGCTCTCTCCATGAGATTCAGGCCATAAACGCAGTGAGGAACAGGAGTTACGCTTTCCCAAGGAGGTCCGCACGCCGTACGCCGTCAATACCACACAAATCCCAAATCCTATGTTTTTCCACAGGATGAAGCCCGCAACTCAAAAACAAGGCGGCACCCTGTGGAAAAGCTGTGCAGTTTGCACTGAACTTCGTGGAGAAATCAATAAAGACTGATTGATTAGACCAACTAATCTGATGTTCAATCCCACACTGTTCTCAAAGCGGCCAAAAAAGCTTGAGCCGCTGGAGCAGGCCAACCGCCTTCCAGGCCTCTACATGGCATGCCAGTGCCTTGAAGCACAACCTGCAGCCCCCAGCGATCACGCGTGCCATCAAGACACCCCCACCACTCCTGCTGTTCCAACTCCAGAGTGATGGATTCTTCCTCCATCAACTGATCGCGAATCAGCGTGTATTGCTTGTCGAGCTCGTCGAGAAGGGCATGGAGCCCCTTTGCTTCCATCTCGGTGAGCTCGACAGCCCAGTACTCCCCTCCAATGAGGAAAGGAAAGCCTTGACGTCTGAAGTCTCGGGCGAGACGCCAGCCAGGCCCCTCCTGTTGGATCATCCAGGCAGGAGATCAGGCTGATCCTGCTCGTCGGAGAGCTCAACAATTGCGCGATGGACCGGCTTCACACTGGATTCTTCTAGGAGGCCGTCGAAGTCATCAAAACGACGCTGCTTCGCGCGAAAAGCAATCTTGACCGTGGTCAAATAACGGTTGGTGGACTGACGAATCAGGCTCTCGCCCCGCTTCGCGAGGTCCTTTGAGTCCACACCTGCAGAAATCATCTCTGTCTGATCATCGACTCTTCACTCTAAGTGAGCAAATCGCTGTGAAACGGAACCTGCATGGGATACGTACGCTGAGGGCGACCCGGCACTCGCAAAACAATCTGGCGGCCTAATCCCATCGCAAGCAGTGGACGTCTCAGGTGCGTCATCAAACCACTGACCTCCTCAAGGTGTTTACCGTCAATGCACTCAATCCGAATGCATCCCCAACTACGGGACATGCGGCAATCACGCAATGGTTCCAACTCGGCCTCAATCTCCGGATCCTCTCTATAAAAGGAAAAAACCAGGCGTCTCAACCGATCCATCGCTAGGCCCCGTAGCCTGAACTTCTTATCAAGATGGCCATGGCTGAGGTTCAGCCCCCCAAGGAAGAACAAAACCTTCATCTTTCCGCTCAAGGAACACTTGCGATCGACATTGGGAGCAC
>NZ_JAKUHK010000059.1:0-8585 GCF_023630655.1 Synechococcus sp. MU1655
TCGGATGGAGACTTCCTAGCGGACGAAGCCGCCCAAGCGATCAAAGCGCAGAGCTCAAGCCATGCTCCCAAAAAAAGTGAGGCGGAGATCGAGGAAGAGCGTTCCAAGGTCACTGCAGGCTGAAGCAAGCCTCTCTACGAGGCATCAGGACTGAATGCAATCAAATTGCGCCAGTACTGATGCCTGATTTTTCAAAACACCAAGAAGATTAAGGCGATTACGGCGGACATCGAGGTTGTCCGCCATCACCATCACGCTGTCCGGGCCATCAAAAAAGGCCTCAAGAGCCTTAGCAGCACCCTGTAAACCTTCTGCAAGCTGGATGTAATTGCCTGATTGTGCGAGAGGCGACAGGTCGTCCAGCGATTGCAACAGCGAGGCTTCACTCGCTGATTCAAATAAATCGGGTTGAACAACCCCCGAAGCTGTGAGCTGATCGCTTCCGAGGTCTCCCTTTTCGGCCAGTTTGGCTGCACGTTGAACGACCGCTTGCACTGCCTGTAGGCGTTGATCGCGACGCAGCTGTTGGAGCAAGGCAAGACGTTCCCGAGCATCCACTGGATCACCGAGCAGACGCGCATCGCCAACGGCCTCGCCAGCCACGGCTTGAACCAAATCGGCGGGGAAACCATCCTCCTCAAACTGAGACACCATTCGCTGTCGCAGTAAAAGCGACAGATCTGCCACTAAGGCCTCCGGTTTCACTGCAAAAGAGGGAAAGAGTTCTGCCCAATACCGTGCTGCTTTCAACAAAAGGCTTGGCAAAGAAAGACGCCAACCACGATCCCAAAGGATCTGAACAATGCCATTTCCAGCCCGTCGCAAGGCATACGGATCGGATGAGCCACTGGGGCGATCGCCCTTGGCGTAGATGCTTAATAGCAATTCCAAGCGTTCCGCAAGGGCCAAAAGTGCTCCTGCATCACTGGAAGGAAGAGCATCTCCAGCACCACGAGGTTGATAGTGCTCAGCCACTGCCAGGGCAACCTGGCGATCTTCACCCTCCTCTAACAAGTATTTGCCGCCGATCAACCCCTGCAGCTCAGGGAACTCGCCCACCATCTGGCTCACCAAATCATGTTTGCAGAGGTGAGCGGCTCGCTTCGCATGGATCGCAATCTCTGAAGTGATGGAAAGGGATTCGATCAAACGCTCCGTCATCCAAGACATCCGCTCACAGCGATCACGCAGGCTGCCGAGCCCCTTCGCGAAAGTGACGCGATCTAGGGACTCTCGGCGTGCTTCGCTCGCACTTTTTCGATCGACATTGAGAAAAAATTCAGCATCAGCAAGGCGGGCCCCTAACACCCGTTCGTTGCCACGCACGATGGTTGCATCCGCACGATCGAGGCCATTGCTCACCAGCAAGAATTTTGAGAGCAGTCCGTCGCGAGCCTGAAGGGCCAAGGGATCGTGGTGTGCGTTCTCCCGTTTCAACGGGACATAACGCTGGTGGGACTGCATCACAGTGATAATCACTTCTGGTGGCAACTCGAGATAACAATCGGCAATCTCCCCACTCAGAACCCTGGGGGCTTCCACAAGATCAACCAATTCTTCGAAGAGAGCTTCAGGACAATCAACAGAGGCAGAACAAGCCTGAGCCTCGGAGTCCAAAACTGAGCGAATCAAGTGCTCACGCTGGGATCGATCCACCATCACACCAGCCTTCGCTAAGGCATCGCAATAATCATTTGCATGCTGGATTTCCACTGTGCTGTCGCGGAGACGATGGGATCGACTCAAACGACCGCTTGGAACCTGTGGTTTCGCAGCTGAAAGAGTCACTGGAATGAGCTCAGACCCATACAGCGAAACCAGCCAACGCACAGGACGACTGAAACGCTGATCACCATCGCCCCAGCGCATGAATCGCCTGCCTTGCAACCCATTGATCCAGGCAGGAATGCGCTCAATCAAAAGGGTTGTGGTGGCGTCACCTGGGGTGCAAACCCTGGCGAACAAACAAGCCCCCTTTGGAGTGTCACGCGATTGGAGTTCAGCAGGATCCACTCCGCATCGTTTAGCAAAACCCAAAGCAGCGGGACCGGGCTTGCCATCCACCAGAGCCTGCTTCACGGGAGGTCCCTTGCGTTCTTCTTCTAAATCTGGCTGTCGTTCAATCAACGACTCCACCACCACAGCAAGACGTCTAGGCGTCCCCAACACCCTGACTTGGCCATGACTTAAACGAAGGTCCTTCAGATCGGACACCACCAATTGCTCAAGCTGCTTCAGCGCCGAGAGCACAAACTCTGCTGGCAGTTCCTCGGTACCGATTTCAAGGAGGAATGTTGAGGACACGCCGTTTGGATATGTAGGAATTGACTGTATTGGAAGCCGCTTCGCTAGTTTCAAAAGACCTATCCCTTGAATCCGTGAACGAAGGTTTGACGACGACCTCAGGGACGCAAGATGCAGGTCTCGATCGGACGCTTGATGGCCCTTCTACACCTACAGAATCGATTGACACAGCTCTGTCGAAGGCTGAAAAGCGAAAGCTCTATAGCGGTCATCTTAGAGAACCTTTATTAACAGAGCTCAACAACGAAGAAATTCGCTTTAGTGAGGACGCAGTTCAGTTACTGAAGTTTCATGGGAGCTATCAACAGAATCATAGAGAATTAAGAAAAACCGACAAGATTAAGTGCTGGCAGATGATGCTTCGTCTGCGCAATCCAGGAGGACGAGTTCCTGCACAACTTTTTGCGGCTCTCGACGACCTTTCCAACCAATACGGAAACGGCACCCTACGCATCACAACACGCCAAGCCTTTCAAATGCATGGCATTCCGAAAGCAGACCTTAAAATAGTTATTGGAACAATCATAAAAAACCTTGGATCTACATTAGCTGCCTGTGGCGATATCAACAGGAATGTGATGGCACCAGCTGCACCCTTTGAAAACAATGGATACCCGGCTGCCAGACAACTTGCTGACAAAATAGCTGACTTACTAAGCCCAAAAGCAGCTGAAGGATCTTACTTAGACATGTGGGTTGATGGTGACCTTAGTTATCGATTTAAACCTGCGAAACCTGTCAAGCAAGCTCGCGAACGACAGTTTGAGCAAGGGGTCTTTTCCGGAAGCCAGGATGAACCGATTTATGGCGATACGTACCTCCCAAGAAAATTTAAAGTCGCCGTCACAGTTCCTGGAGACAACTCAGTTGACCTTCTGACACAAGACATAGGACTCGTTCTATTCACAAACAAAAATGGAGCCATGCGTGGATGCAATGTTTACGTTGGCGGGGGCTTAGGAAGAACGCATAACCAAGACGATACTTTTGCACGTATCGCTGATCCTTTAGGTTATGTCGACGCTGAAAATATTTACGACCTACTGCAATCAATAATGGCCCTACAGCGAGACCATGGGGACCGTGAGGTTAGAAAGCATGCTCGCATGAAATACCTGCTTCATAATCGTGGAATTCAGTGGTTTCGCGAAACCTTGATCAAGGATTACTTCAAAAGAGATATTAAAAGCTTGATCAAAGAATCACCTACTAAATTAATGGACTACCTGGGATGGAATCGTCAAAATCCAGGCCTATGGTTTGTGGGCCTCCCTTTCATGTGTGGCCGACTCGAAGGATCTGTGAAAGCAGGAATTCGCTCCATTGTTGAAAGATACCAATTAGAAATTCGACTCACTCCAAATCAAGATTTACTGCTTTGCAACATCGGCTCCAGTCAAAAATCATCTATCAAAAGGGAGCTTGCCGAATTAGGTTTTGAACTCCCAGCAGAGGTTGATCCTCTTGCCCGTCATGCCCTCGCTTGCCCAGCCTTACCCACCTGCGGACTGGCCGTTACCGAATCGGAACGCGTGCTTCCAGATGTTCTTGAAAGACTTAATTCCCAGCTCAATCATTTAGAGATCAAGAAATCCATCTTGGTCCGTATGACGGGATGTCCGAATGGTTGCGCTCGTCCTTACATGGCCGAGCTTGGTCTTGTCGGAAGCGGAGTCAACCAATATCAGCTCTGGCTTGGGGGCAGCGCCAATTTGCAGCGACTTGCTCGTCCGTTCCTACAGAAAATGCCTCTGGAAGACCTTGAAACAACCCTCGAACCCTTACTTCTGAGCTGGAAAGATGCTGGAGGCCGGCGTGGCTTTGGCGAACACATCACCAAACTTGGTGATGCCACCGTTCAAGAGATGCTCAAGGTTCCAGGCTGAATACATTTGGATCACGCCCATAAATGGCACGATCCTTATGAACGGTCCAAGCCCAAAGCTGATCGCCAAAACTGAAGTGCCACCACTCATTCGGGTGACGGACAAATCCCGCTTGAGTCATCACACGATGCAGCAAACATCGACGGCTATGAAATAAAGCAGCAGGCCCATCAGGATCATCCACCGCTGCATCAGCATGGTGAAGCGGGAGAGACTCGGGTCCAATCGCATCGATCTCCCCCCCCATATCCAAGGGCCTCCCCTGTGCATCAATGAGAGTGAGATCCACAGCAGCACCAGTGCTGTGGGGCGGCGGTTTTAACAAATCAGTACTGGGTGGAGCCCAAAAACGAGCCACCTCTGAGCGAATGTTTTCCAAGAGATGCAGCTGGTCTGAATCATCAGCATCAATGCCTTGGCGAGCACACTCCTGCTCAATGGCGTGGTTCACCATGAACGCTTGAACAGTCACTGGGCGCCAGGCATCGAAAATGCCTAGCCGAAGTGGTTGAAGTCCAGCCTCCGTCGAGAGGCCCTGGAGATGAACTTGAGCAGCGAGCAAACGGCTCCTCACTCCTTGGCGAAGACAAAAGGGGTCTGCTCCGTTTCCGTAAGGAGCACCTAAGGACACATAGGGGTGCGGCTCCATGCAGGTCAAAAGGGAACGCAGCGGTCGCAAAGATTCCCCGCAATCGTCAATCGTGACGGAATGCCATGGACGCTGCATGCTGAAATAACAGTGAAAACGCTGACAGCAGATTGCCAGTTTCTAGGGAACGACGCATCCCAGATGCGATGTCAATGCGTTGAATGGCTAATTGAGTTGCACAGCTGCGGCAGCCCGCTTGCGTTGCTGTTCCAACAACAAACGAATGTGCTCGAAAGACTTGAGGTCGGGATCCTCCTTCAGGATGCTCGCCGCTTCATCACGGGCTTCCTCCAAAACAGAGCCATCGTCCGCCAGGCTGGCGAGTGCCAAATCGGGCAAACCCGATTGCCGGGTACCAAGGACCTGACCAGGACCTCGAAAGCGAAGGTCCATCTCAGCAATCTCAAATCCATCATTGGATCGGACTAAAACTTCAAGGCGTTGTCTGGCTAAGGGATTACGGCTGTCATTCACAAGTAAGCAGTAAGAAGCGGCGGCTCCTCGGCCCACCCTTCCCCGTAACTGGTGCAACTGAGCCAAACCAAAACGATCGGCATGATCAATCACCATCACACTGGCTTCAGGAACATCCACCCCAACTTCCACCACGGTTGTAGACACCAAAATCTGAGTGGCTCCGCCGGCAAAATCAGCAATCACGGCCTGCTTCTCAGGACTAGCTAATCGGCCATGGAGCAGGCCCACGCTGAACTCTGGAAACACCTCCTCCGAGAGCTGACGATGCACATCAACCGCCGAGCGCAGGTCGACTTTTTCTGATTCCTCCACCAGGGGAAGCACCACATAACTGCGCTGCCCCTGAAGCACCTGTTCACGGATAAGTTCATAGGCCTCCTCACGCTCAGAGCTCTTCACAACCCTCGTACGAATCGGAGTGCGCCCCGGAGGCAGCTCATCGATTTGACTGACATCCAAATCACCATGGAGCGAAAGGGCCAAGGTTCGGGGAATCGGAGTGGCCGTCATCGTGAGCAAATGGGGTTGCAAGCCTTTGTCGAGAAGACGGTTGCGTTGACGCACTCCAAAACGATGTTGCTCATCGACCACCACGAGGCCCAGACGATCAAACGCGACTGGATCCTCCAAGAGGGCGTGTGTTCCCACAAGAATGCGCAAAGTACCACCAGAGAGATCACTCAAGATTTGCCGTCGGCTGCGACGCGGAGTTGACCCAGTGAGCAGTTCTACGTTGACGTTCAGTGGAGGCAACCAACAACAGAGACTGCGATAGTGCTGCGCCGCCAAAACCTCTGTTGGCGCCATCAAGGCTCCTTGCCAGCCAGCTTCCACGGCCTTCAGCAGTGCGGCAATTGCCACAACGGTTTTGCCGCTTCCCACATCCCCTTGCACGAGCCGCGCCATCGGTTCAGGGCGCTCGAGATCCTGTTCAATCTCAGACAACACCCGCTTCTGAGCACCCGTGAGTTCAAACGGAAGAAGAGACAGAAAACGACCGACCAATCCTTCACGCTCCACCCCCCTAAGGAGCACGGGTGCTGAACGCTGACGTAAGGCAGCTCTACGTTGCATCAAACTGAGCTGCAAAAGCAGGAATTCGTCAAACACCAAGCGATGACGCGCTTGCTGCAGTTGTTCACTATTGTCCGGTCGATGAATCGCAACCAGCGCTTGATCGCGCGACAACAAGCCTCGCGCGTCCCGGCGAGGCGGAGGCAGGGGGTCAGGCCAAAAGCGAACAGCAGGCAAAACCGTTTCTACCAAGCTTCGAAAACGATCGGCCGTGAGTCCTTCGGTGAGGGGGTACACCGGCAACAACCGGCCAATTTGGCGAGAACGTAAGGGGGCATTGGCGCTCTCCATCACCTCAATCAAGGGATCTTGAAAGCTGACGCCATAGGGCCCGCTTTTGACCAAACCACTCACAGCCACGGTGGCACCCACGGGATACTGACGGGTCTGACCATGGAGGTAGGAAGGATTGCTAAATCGTTTTCCTGCTAAAAAGCGAGTCACCTTGATGCGACCGGTGGGGTCTTGCAGCTGCAATTCAATAATCGAAAGATTGGGGTTTCGAGGACTGGTAAAACCATGAGATCGACGCACAGTGGCCACAATCGTTGCGGTTTCTCCAGCCTCCAAGGCTTCAATTCTGCGTAAGGCGGAGTAGTCGACGTAGTCCCTCGGATAGTGCTGGATCAGATCCCGAACGACAAGCAAACCCAGGCTTGCCAGACGTTCTGCCAACTTGGGACCAATGCCGCGAACCCTGGCAAGCGGTGACTCCAAATCGAACGTTAAAGCTGAGGAACCTGACCGACCGGGAGTGCCATGCGACGACGACACCTTGATCCGTGGTGGCGCGATTGGTGCCGATGGTTCCAGGCGAGCGCGTAAACCATGGAGCCACTGCCGGGTGCCAGTGACGAGACGACGTCGACCAGCATCACCAAGTTCGGGATACGAAGCAAAATCAGTGGCTAAAGACTGAAGACGGACCAAGCTGTCCTTCGGCAAAGTCACCGGGGGCGGCGTTGCCAATTGGCGGCTCAAAAAGGCATGAAAACGTTCATGGCGACCTTGAAGATCGAGAAATCCCCTATCAGCCTCTAAGGAGAGGGACTGCTGCAACGGGCGAAGCCAGGCAAGAAAACACTCCAAGCCCTGACGATCCAGTGCCGGGGTCAGTCCTGACCTGTCATCGGCGGATTGGGCCACCACTGACTGTGCACCTCCTGACTGGTAAGACGGCTCTGCCAATGCCGCTGCTGCTGCACCATTGTGAGCAAATTGCTGCGATGTTGGCGCAATCGGTACCGGCTATGCCGCAGTGAACCGTTGTCGTATTCAAGATCAGCAGGCCTCACCAAAATGCTGAGGATTTCCAACGGCTGGTCTTGAGAGGGAAGAGGCAACGGAAGCTTCAGCCGCAAAAGATTCGAGGGAGAGGGAAGCGCCTGCAACTGTCCAGCGATCGCAGCATCAAGAAGCGTGGTGGGGAGCAGGCTGCTAACCAGACCTGCTCGCAACAGCTCAACATTGAGAGCGTGGGACAAATTTCGAATCCTGCGGCTCAAGGCGGCCTCCTGTCCATCGAACCAGTTCACCAACTCCACTGGCATCGAGGGGAGCAATTCAGCATCAGACTGATCCTCTGGCACAACGGAGGCACCCAAGGCAGAAGCATCGGATTCAAGACGGGCTGGCTCGCCAGCCGGGTCAGCCTGCTGCATCGCCTCACCAGCCATCAAAAACAGGGAGCGCAAGAGATCAAAGTCAGCCGACGTGCCTTCAGCAGCAGCCTCAGAATCGATCGGATCCTGAACAGGCTGCTGGAGTTCATCAATAGGCTCAGTGGATGGCGGATCAACGTCCCCTTCCAAGCGAGGAAGCAATCCCTCCAGAAGATCAGGATGCTCAATGGGTGGGCTAAGGCTTAACTCAATCCCGCTATGGCTGGTCTCTGGTTGGGCACTCTCAACATCAGCCTGAAGAGACTGGCTCACCTCGAGCTGGGCCTGTTGGCGATACTCCAATGCTTCTTTCTGAAGGCGCCTGGACAGATCCATGAGCTGCTCAACAGTCAGCAGACTGGAGCAGCGTTGGACTAGTCCATCAAAGGTCTGCTGAAGTTCAGACTGTTGATCCGCGGATAGTCGCGACAGTCGTTGACCCCGTTCACACAAGAGATGTCCAACGGCAGTGCGGACGCTCGGCAACAAGAGGTTGCGCAGAAGTTGCAAATAAAGCGCTTGCTCTCGATACAG
>NZ_JAKUHK010000060.1:0-8539 GCF_023630655.1 Synechococcus sp. MU1655
CCCAGTTTTTCGCCCCCGCTGAACAGGCGACCATCCCACTGCTGGTGCCGAGAGAACACCTGCTAGCCGCCAACTCCCTTTATCAAGCCACCAGCATGGGGGCCACGATCGTTGGCTTTGCCCTTGGCGATCCAATCCTGCGAGGACTCAACCACCTGCTTCAAACGGTGGGCATCAACGGTGGCGAATTTCTGCTTCTGCCGTTCTGTTACGGCATGGCGGCCATCAGTCTGAGCACCATCCAGATGCGCGAACCACCGAGAAAGGACAGCCGCGATTCAGTCTGGAAAGAAATCGTGGCGGGGATCAAGGTGCTTCGAGAGCAGACATCGGTCCGCGGAGCCATGGTGCATCTCGTGGTTCTTTACAGCCTGCTAGCCGCGCTTTATGTGCTGGCGATCAGCCTGGCGTCTGCCATCCAAGGGCTGGGGCCAACAGGCTTCGGAACCCTGCTGGCCATGAGCGGATTAGGGATGGCGGTTGGCGCTGTGCTGGTGGCACAAATGGGCCATCGTTTTAGCCGTCGTCGCCTCGCCGCAGCCGGGCTGGGCACGATCACCTGGTGTTTGGTCATGCTCGGGCAACTGCGCGGAAATCTCAGCATCACCTTGACCTTGTGCGGCGTCCTCGGAATTGGGGCCGCTCTCGTGGCGATTCCGGCTCAGACCACGATTCAGGAGGACACCCCAGAGTCTCAGCGAGGTCGGGTCTTCGGACTACAGAACAACCTGATCAACATTGCGCTCAGCCTGCCCCTGGTTCTCGCCGGTGCCCTGGTGAGCAGCATTGGCTTGATCCCTGTGCTCTGGGTGCTTGCAGCACTTTCTTTAACGGCCGCTCTTTGGGAGCGGCCTTGGGAGCGCTGCTAACTTCAGACTCGGCTTCGAGACGGTGCCAGTGGCCCACATTGCCTGGCTCGGCAAAAAAACTCCGTTCTGCGGCAATGTCACCTACGGGCTGAGCACCACTGAGGCCTTAAAGAAACGCGGCCATCAAACCAGCTTCATCCATTTCGATAACCCTGGCGCTCCCAGCAGCAACACGTCATTGCTGGCTCACGATCCGGACGTCAGCCTTCCCTATCTGGTGAAGTCGCAGGTTTACACCATTCCCTCCCCTAGGGCGCAGAGGGAATTGAGGGAGTCCTTGGAGAGGCTGCAGCCCGATGTCGTGCATGCCAGCCTCACCCTTTCTCCCCTCGACTTCAGGCTGCCGGAGCTTTGCCAACCGTTGGGCATTCCCCTGGTAGCAACCTTTCATCCACCGTTTGATGCAGGCTTGCGCAACCTCACAGCAGGCACACAACAGCTCAGCTACCAGCTCTACGCGCCTGCTCTCTCCCGCTACGACCGAGTGATCGTCTTTTCCGATCTTCAGGCGGAAGTCCTCAACCGTTTAGGAGTTCACGAAAGCCGCCTTGCCGTCATCCCCAATGGCGTGGATCCAGACCGCTGGTCTCCCGCTCCAAGCCATCCCGCCTCGATCAGCAAGGAGCTGCATGACGTGCGCTCACGGCTTGGTAATCAGCGCATTTTTCTCTACATGGGGCGGATCGCAACCGAGAAGAATGTGGAAGCGTTATTGCGAGCCTGGCGACTGGTGAAGCCAGCCGGCTGCCGGCTCGTCATCGTGGGTGACGGCCCCCTGCGAAGCACGCTCCAAAACGTGTATGGGAATGGGATCGGAGACCTGTTGTGGTGGGGCTATGAAGCCAATCTCCATACCCGCATCGCCCTGCTCCAGTGCGCTGAGGTGTTTGTGCTGCCCTCACTGGTGGAGGGCCTCTCGATCGCCCTACTCGAGGCCATGGCCTGCCAATGCGCCTGCATCGCCACAGATGCTGGTGCTGACGGAGAAGTCCTCGCAGGTGGGGCCGGCATCGTGCTCAGCACGCAAGGGGTCACCACCCAGTTGCGCACGTTGCTGCCCGTTCTCCGTGACCAACCTCTGCTCACGCAAGAGCTAGGGCGGCGAGCGCGTGAGCGGGTCATGGAGCGCTACCGCATGGTGTCCAATATCGATGCTCTGGAAGCGCTTTACGACACCCTGATCCAGCAGAAACCACTAGCCGCTGAAGCCAGGGCTTAATTCGCCATGCCCCGTCCATGTTGCGTGGCGGCAACGATGGCTTCAATCAACGCCGAACGCAAGCCAGATTTCTCGAGATGACGCAACGCCGCCATGGTGGTTCCACCTGGAGACGCGACCATATCTTTAAGTTCGCCAGGATGCAGCTCCTGCTCCTGCAATAAGGCGGCGGTCCCAGCGAGAGTTCGATGCGCCAAATGATGGGCCTGCGACCGAGGCATTCCCATGGCAACAGCACCATCGGCCATCGCTTCCGCGATTAAGGCCACGTAGGCAGGACCGGACGAAGTGAGCGCCAGAAAAGTATCGAGCCGTTCCTCGGGAAGCTCGAGAACCTCACTCACGGGCTCAAAGAAGGAGCGCACTTGCTGCTTCTGTGGATCAGAGATGCCATCCCCCCAAGCCAGACCCGTGAGTCCCTGACCCACCAAGCAGGGAGTATTCGGCACAGCACGCACACACAGACGGCCAGGGAATAAAGCTTGGAGCCGCACCAGGGGAACCCCAGCCAGCACGGACAGCAAAAGGCTTGATCCCGATGCAGGCGTTTCTAATGGGGGTGGCGCCGAGGCAGCGACCCCATCGAGCATCTGAGGCTTAACGGCCAAGAGTTGAACCGACGCAGCCCAAGCGTGTTGTGCCGCGGAATCACTGGCAGCTACTACTTTCAGGCCAGAGGGCACTCGCGCAGACACCCTTGCAACAGAGTCCTGTCGGCCCACAACTGCAATCACCTGATCAGCAGGAATCAGTTCCTGCTCAATCAAGGGAATCACGAGGGCCTGAGCCATCCGGCCCAGACCAATCACACCTAATGCAATCGGCACTGATGGATCAAAGTGCGGTGGCGCTTGTGGCACTCCAGGCGGGAGTCGGAGCGATGCTGGCCTCGGCGGACGCTTGCTCAACGTCCTTTGAAACGTGAGTCGGAACGGAGGCTTCGTCCTGGGTGGCGTTGGTCACGGTCACGCAGCTGGGCGCGAACAGAAAAATGCTTTCGCCAACACGCTCTTGATGACCATCAATGGCAAAGGTTCCACCTGCAACAAAGTCGACTGCGCGCTGGGCTTGATCCGGCTCCATCATCGTGAGATTAAGGATCACCGTTTTACGCTCACGCAGGGCTTGGATCGCTCCAGGCATTTCATCAAAACTGCGGGGTTCCATCAAGGAAACCTCAGCCGTTCCGGTGCTGATACCAGGCATCCCAATCACATTGGAGCCAGTGAAAGATGGCTCACTGTCAAAGGGATTGCCCGACTCAAGAGTTGCCAAAGCACTCGACATGGAGTGGGACGGACCTTCCTCGACTTCGTCCTGCTCGCCAGTGTCGTAATCGAGATCGTCATAATCACCATCAAGGTAATCATCACCCGCAACGACAGCACGAAGACGAGAAATCAGTGACACCGGAAATGAATCAAACCTGGACCCTGAATAGCGCTCTACGGAGTTGTGAGCAAGAGTGACTAGGCGATTTGATCATCTTCACAACCGACCATCCTGCTGAATGGGGGGTCAAACCAAGTGTTCAGGTCTCGGTCCAAACAATCCAGATCCCACGCGAATCCAGGTAGCACCAGCCTGGGCCGCCTGCTTCCAGTCTCCGCTCATGCCCATCGAGCAATCGGACAAAGCGAGCTCATCCGCGAGGGTTCTGCAGTCATGAAAGAGGCTCTGACGCTCTTCCGGCCCTAAGCCAAGTGGGGCCATGGTCATCAGCCCAATGGGCTTCAAGCCTGGGAGTAACTGCAACTGTGGCCAAACCTCACGCAAAGCATCCGGCTCCCAGCCACCCTTCGCCGGGTCGTCTCGAAGCTTGACCTGAAAAAACACCTCCGGATTCTGGTTTTCCTCCAGTGCAATCCTTGATGTGCGCTCTGCGACTCCCTGAGAATCGATCGAATGAATCACGGGAAAGGCTCGCACGACAGCCCGAACTTTGTTGGCCTGCAGGCGTCCTATGAAATGCCAACGCAAGCCACTGAGATCTTCCAAGGCCTGTTGTTTCGGGAGTGCTTCCTGCACCCTGCTCTCGCCAAAATCAACTTGTCCCAAAGCGGCCAGTTCACGCACCGCATCATGCAGAGCTTCATCTGGCGCGCTGCCGTCGTGATCGCGTTGCCGATTTCGCGGATTGGAAGCAGCTGTTCGATCAAACCTTCATTTGATGGTGTCCAGCAGCTCAGACTCTGAGACGGTTCAGTCCCGCTGGCAGGCGATTCAGGCTGAGTGTCCAGATGCCACTCATTTGCTTGCTGTCAGCAAAGGCCACCCTGCCGATGCGGTGCGTGAACTGGCCGCTTTGGGACAAGTTGATTTTGGCGAGAGCAGGGTGCAGGAAGCACTCCCGAAACAACAGGCCTTGGAAGATCTCAGTGGCTTGCGTTGGCATTTCATAGGACGCCTGCAGGCCAACAAAGTTCGGGCTGTCGTGCGAGCCTTTCCCGTGATTCATTCGATCGATTCTCAGGGAGTCGCAGAGCGCACATCAAGGATTGCACTGGAGGAAAACCAGAATCCGGAGGTGTTTTTTCAGGTCAAGCTTCGAGACGACCCGGCGAAGGGTGGCTGGGAGCCGGATGCTTTGCGTGAGGTTTGGCCACAGTTGCAGTTACTCCCAGGCTTGAAGCCCATTGGGCTGATGACCATGGCCCCACTTGGCTTAGGGCCGGAAGAGCGTCAGAGCCTCTTTCATGACTGCAGAACCCTCGCGGATGAGCTCGCTTTGTCCGATTGCTCGATGGGCATGAGCGGAGACTGGAAGCAGGCGGCCCAGGCTGGTGCTACCTGGATTCGCGTGGGATCTGGATTGTTTGGACCGAGACCTGAACACTTGGTTTGACCCCCCATTCAGCAGGATGGTCGGTTGTGAAGATGATCAAATCGCCTAGTCACTCTTGCTCACAACTCCGTAGAGCGCTATTCAGGGTCCAGGTTTGATTCATTTCCGGTGTCACTGATTTCTCGTCTTCGTGCTGTCGTTGCGGGTGATGATTACCTTGATGGTGATTATGACGATCTCGATTACGACACTGGCGAGCAGGACGAAGTCGAGGAAGGTCCGTCCCACTCCATGTCGAGTGCTTTGGCAACTCTTGAGTCGGGCAATCCCTTTGACAGTGAGCCATCTTTCACTGGCTCCAATGTGATTGGGATGCCTGGTATCAGCACCGGAACGGCTGAGGTTTCCTTGATGGAACCCCGCAGTTTTGATGAAATGCCTGGAGCGATCCAAGCCCTGCGTGAGCGTAAAACGGTGATCATTAATCTCACGATGATGGAGCCGGATCAAGCCCAGCGCGCAGTCGACTTTGTTGCAGGTGGAACCTTTGCCATTGATGGTCATCAAGAGCGTGTTGGCGAAAGCATTTTTCTGTTCGCGCCCAGCTGCGTGACCGTGACCAACGCCACCCAGGACGAAGCCTCCGTTCCGACTCACGTTTCAAAGGACGTTGAGCAAGCGTCCGCCGAGGCCAGCATCGCTCCGACTCCCGCCTGGAGTGCCACAAGCGCCACCGCACTTTGATCCATCAGTGCCGATTGCATTAGGTGTGATTGGTCTGGGCCGGATGGCTCAGGCCCTCGTGATTCCCTTGATTGAGCAGGAACTGATTCCTGCTGATCAGGTGATTGCAGTTGTGGGCCGACAGGACTCTGTTGCAAGGGTGTCTGCGCGAGTGCCCTCTGGCCTGAAAGTAGTAGCTGCCAGTGATTCCGCGGCACAACACGCTTGGGCTGCGTCGGTTCAACTCTTGGCCGTTAAGCCTCAGATGCTCGATGGGGTCGCTGCCTCGGCGCCACCCCCATTAGAAACGCCTGCATCGGGATCAAGCCTTTTGCTGTCCGTGCTGGCTGGGGTTCCCCTGGTGCGGCTCCAAGCTTTATTCCCTGGCCGTCTGTGTGTGCGTGCTGTGCCGAATACTCCCTGCTTGGTGGGTCAGGGACTCACGGGTCTGGCTTGGGGGGATGGCATCTCTGATCCACAGAAGCAGCAAGTGCGCTCCTTCTTTGAGCCCGTGAGTGAGGTTCTCGAGCTTCCCGAGGAACGGCTCGATACTTTTCTGGCGCTCACTTCGTCCGGTCCTGCCTACGTGGCCTTAATCGCGGAAGCGATGGCCGATGGTGCTGTTGCCATGGGAATGCCTCGGTCGCAGGCCCATCATTTGGCGCATCGAACTCTCGCTGGGACCGCCGCCTTATTGCAGGAGCAGGAGCTGCATCCTGGCGAACTTAAAGATATGGTCGCGTCTCCAGGTGGAACCACCATGGCGGCGTTGCGTCATCTCGAGAAATCTGGCTTGCGTTCGGCGTTGATTGAAGCCATCGTTGCCGCCACGCAACATGGACGGGGCATGGCGAATTAAGCCCTGGCTTCAGCGGCTAGTGGTTTCTGCTGGATCAGGGTGTCGTAAAGCGCTTCCAGAGCATCGATATTGGACACCATGCGGTAGCGCTCCATGACCCGCTCACGCGCTCGCCGCCCTAGCTCTTGCGTGAGCAGAGGTTGGTCACGGAGAACGGGCAGCAACGTGCGCAACTGGGTGGTGACCCCTTGCGTGCTGAGCACGATGCCGGCCCCACCTGCGAGGACTTCTCCGTCAGCACCAGCATCTGTGGCGATGCAGGCGCATTGGCAGGCCATGGCCTCGAGTAGGGCGATCGAGAGGCCCTCCACCAGTGAGGGCAGCACAAACACCTCAGCGCACTGGAGCAGGGCGATGCGGGTATGGAGATTGGCTTCATAGCCCCACCACAACAGGTCTCCGATCCCATTCCCATACACGTTTTGGAGCGTGCTTCGCAGGGGGCCGTCACCCACGATGACGAGCCGGCAGCCGGCTGGCTTCACCAGTCGCCAGGCTCGCAATAACGCTTCCACATTCTTCTCGGTTGCGATCCGCCCCATGTAGAGAAAAATGCGCTGATTACCAAGCCGTGAGCGCACGTCATGCAGCTCCTTGCTGATCGAGGCGGGATGGCTTGGAGCGGGAGACCAGCGGTCTGGATCCACGCCATTGGGGATGACGGCAAGGCGGCTTTCGTGAACTCCTAAACGGTTGAGGACTTCCGCCTGAAGATCGGAAAAGACGATCACTCGGTCGTAGCGGGAGAGAGCAGGCGCGTAGAGCTGGTAGCTGAGCTGTTGTGTGCCTGCTGTGAGGTTGCGCAAGCCTGCATCAAACGGTGGATGAAAGGTTGCTACCAGGGGAATGCCCAACGGTTGGCAAAGCTCCGGCAGCCTGAAGTCGAGGGGAGAAAGGGTGAGGCTGGCATGCACGACATCGGGCTGCAGCCTCTCCAAGGACTCCCTCAATTCCCTCTGCGCCCTAGGGGAGGGAATGGTGTAAACCTGCGACTTCACCAGATAGGGAAGGCTGACGTCCGGATCGTGAGCCAGCAATGACGTGTTGCTGCTGGGAGCGCCAGGGTTATCGAAATGGATGAAGCTGGTTTGATGGCCGCGTTTCTTTAAGGCCTCAGTGGTGCTCAGCCCGTAGGTGACATTGCCGCAGAACGGAGTTTTTTTGCCGAGCCAGGCAATGTGGGCCACTGGCACCGTCTCGAAGCCGAGTCTGAAGTTAGCAGCGCTCCCAAGGCCGCTCCCAAAGAGCGGCCGTTAAAGAAAGTGCTGCAAGCACCCAGAGCACAGGGATCAAGCCAATGCTGCTCACCAGGGCACCGGCGAGAACCAGGGGCAGGCTGAGCGCAATGTTGATCAGGTTGTTCTGTAGTCCGAAGACCCGACCTCGCTGAGACTCTGGGGTGTCCTCCTGAATCGTGGTCTGAGCCGGAATCGCCACGAGAGCGGCCCCAATTCCGAGGACGCCGCACAAGGTCAAGGTGATGCTGAGATTTCCGCGCAGTTGCCCGAGCATGACCAAACACCAGGTGATCGTGCCCAGCCCGGCTGCGGCGAGGCGACGACGGCTAAAACGATGGCCCATTTGTGCCACCAGCACAGCGCCAACCGCCATCCCTAATCCGCTCATGGCCAGCAGGGTTCCGAAGCCTGTTGGCCCCAGCCCTTGGATGGCAGACGCCAGGCTGATCGCCAGCACATAAAGCGCGGCTAGCAGGCTGTAAAGAACCACGAGATGCACCATGGCTCCGCGGACCGATGTCTGCTCTCGAAGCACCTTGATCCCCGCCACGATTTCTTTCCAGACTGAATCGCGGCTGTCCTTTCTCGGTGGTTCGCGCATCTGGATGGTGCTCAGACTGATGGCCGCCATGCCGTAACAGAACGGCAGAAGCAGAAATTCGCCACCGTTGATGCCCACCGTTTGAAGCAGGTGGTTGAGTCCTCGCAGGATTGGATCGCCAAGGGCAAAGCCAACGATCGTGGCCCCCATGCTGGTGGCTTGATAAAGGGAGTTGGCGGCTAGCAGGTGTTCTCTCGGCACCAGCAGTGGGATGGTCGCCTGTTCAGCGGGGGCGAAAAACTGGG
>NZ_JAKUHK010000061.1:0-8351 GCF_023630655.1 Synechococcus sp. MU1655
TGCAATCTGTGACTGTTATGGGCTTCGTTATTTATTTGGGTCTTGTCGGTGCCGGTTTGGTTGCAGCTTTTGCCTTCAGCACCATCCTGCGCGGCATCAAGCTGATTTGATTTCGTTCATTGGCATTCCACCGCGACGCCAGATTTCTCCTAAGGAGAGAATCAGGCCTACTCCTCCTGCAATCGCAAATGTTGCTTGCAGTCCAAGGGTGATCGTGAGCTGAGCTGCGATCAAGCCACTCAAGCCCCCACCTCCCAAAAACGCGATTTGGCTTAATCCGGCCATCCGCCCTCTCAGCACCTGCTTTGAGCCAACCTGGGTGATCAAATTGGCGCTACTCAGTAAGCCAGCGGTTCCAGCGCCAATGAGCCAAACCATCAGCAGCACGATTGGGATCCATTGGCTGCTCGCCATCCCCAGTTGAGCGACTGCTGTAATCAACCCAAAACAACCCAAAGTGAGACCAGGACGGCTGCTGAATTTGTGGCTGTTCCGTTGCAAGACGATCCCACCAGTGATGCTTCCAGCCGCCAGCACACTGGTGAAAAGTCCAAGATCTTGAGGGGTTGGCCCGAGGGTATCTGCGGCAATCAGAGGAGCCAGACCTGGGTGAAAGAACCCAACCATGCAAATCAAGGCTGTGAACTTCAGCACATGCCGCAAAACGGGTCCGCAGTCTTTCCAAGCTGAGTTGAGAGTGGCCGAATCTCTCGTGCTGCTTAGTTGTTCGATGGATCTGTTTGGCTTCAGCAGCCAGATCACGCTGGCAATCGGCAAGAGATAGGTGAGGGCATCGAGGCTGAGGGCCGTCGCGGGCCCAGTTAATGCCACAAGCCATCCCCCCAGGGGAGGACCGACCAATTTCCCAACATTGAAGACCACTGAAAAACTGGCGAGATAGGGCGCCAAGGTGCGCGGGTCGTCCACAAGCAGCGCGCAGTATTTATTGCGGGCCGTGAGTTCGTAGGCACCGGCAATCCCCATCAGCAGTGTGCTGGCGAGCAGCACTGCAACCTGGGCGGATCCGTCCAAAAGAGGAATGGATAGGGCTGCAAGAAGCCCTGCCCCGAGGAGTGCCCACTGCGCCTGAACCAGTACCTGCTCGCAGCCAATTCGATCGGTGCGAACTCCAGCAGGACCACTCACCACAAGCGTCGGGAGAGAGAGAGCAGCAAAATGAAGGGCGAGCAACATGGCGTTGTCGGTGCCGCTCATCAAGATCCAGCCCTTGGCGGTGAGACCTGCGAAAGATCCAGCGGTGCTTACACCCGAGGCAACAAGAAAAATTGTGCGTTGACGTTGATGCCAGCTGGGGCTTCTATTCACGTCGCAGCGCGAGCGGCGGCGACCATGTGAGCAGCGCTCACGACTCTGCCGGAGAGGTCGTAGATGTCTGCTCCTGTGATCTGAACGGGCACCATTGTTCCCGGATTCACTTGTAGTCCGTTATCACCGGGTTGTACGAGCACTTCTCCGTCCACTTCTGGAGCGAAGCGGGCGCATCGGCCAATCATTTCACCGGTGGAAGGATTGTGTTGCTCCACTAAGACATCCACGGTTCTGCCAATCCAGGAGGCATTGCGAGCTGCCGAAATGGGCTGTTGCAACGTCATCAACTTGTCTTTGCGTGCGATGGCAATCTCATCAGGGACTGAATCAGGAAGTGTTGCCGCAGCCGTTCCATCTTCTGGCGAGAAGGTGAAAATGCCAACGTGATCAAAGCGTTGACGTTCTAAGAAGCCGGCCAGATGTTCGAATTGGGCCTCTGTTTCGCCAGGGAATCCCACAATCAATGTGGTGCGAAGGATTGCATTCGGTAGCTGTTCACGAATCTGATCGAGCAATCGCTCATTGACATCTGCTTGCCAAGGCCGATTCATGGCTCGCAGCACCTCAGGATGGCTGTGCTGAAGGGGTAAATCGAGATACGGCAGCACATTGGGAACATCTCGGTAGGCCGCAAGAACGTCGGGGGTAAGCCCCGTGGGGTAGGCGTAGTGCACACGAATCCAGGGGATTTCCACATCGCCGAGTGCCTTGAGGAGATCGGCAAGACGGGGCTTGCCATAGAGGTCTAGGCCGTAATTGGTGGTGATCTGACTGATCAGGATCAATTCCTGAACCCCTTGTTCTGCCAACTGATGGGCTTCAGCCACGATCGATTCGATCGTTCTTGAGCGTTGATTTCCGCGGAGATGGGGAATGATGCAAAACGCGCAGCGGTAGTCGCAGCCTTCAGCAACTTTTAAATAGGCAACGGCTTCCCCTGTGGTGCGATAGCGGGGCAGGTTTTCGTCGGCCACAAAGGTTGGCGTTTGACTCACGCGATTTACGCGTTCGCCCGCTTCTACCTGCTGCAGCACCTCCACGATGTGTTGATAGTCGCCGGTGCCCACGATCGCTTTTGCTTCTGGTATCGATTCCAGAAGCTCGTCCTGAAAATGCTGGGCCAGGCATCCAGCAATGATCAGCTCCTTGCCTTGCTCTGCAAGTCCCACGAGGGTTCGTACTGATTCTTCGCGGGCGTCTTGAATGAAGCTGCAGGTATTGACCACCACAAGGCTGGCATTGTTTTCATCGCTGCTGACCCCATAGCCGGCTTCAGCGAGAAGTCCGAGCATGTGCTCCGTATCCACGCGATTTTTTTCGCAGCCCAGATGGGCGAAGGCCACCGTTGGCCGTTCTGAGAGGCTGTTGCCTGTTTTGGCGTCCCCGGCCATGGCATGACCCTGCAATCCCCCAGTTTAGGAGCGGATGAACGGATGACAGCCATGCGTAAACGCTGAATTGCTCACGCTTTGCTGCCAAAATCATGGGTAATTGATCGGCCTCAATGGCAACTCAGCGTCTCACCAGCCGACGCCGGCAGGACCAAGGCTCGAAATGGGTTCGGATTGTCATGGCCGTTTTGGCCACGGTCGGCGTCATCGATACGGGCTCGATCACTCTCAAGTTTTGGGGAGTGCTTGGGGATCTCACCTGTCCGATGGGTGCGGGTGGTTGTGACAAGGTTCTGAATAGTCCTTGGGGCACGTTGTTTCAGGGGGATGGCTTCAGCATTCCCCTCTCCTTTTCAGGCTTGATCGCGTATCTCGCCGTTCTGGTCATGGCGGTTGTGCCCTTGCTCCCGGGTTTGTCAGAAAACAAAGCAGACCTGTCGCGTCGCACCTGGTGGGGCTTGTTTACGGTCTCACTCGTCATGACTGTGTTCAGCCTGGTGCTTGTGGGTCTGATGGTGATCAAGATCCAGGCCTTCTGCTTTTTCTGCGTTCTTTCGGCGGTTCTCTCCCTAGCTTTATTGGTCTTGTCGTTGGCTGGAGGAGGGTGGGACGACCCCTCTCAACTGTTGTTTCGGGGTTTCCTTCTTGCGCTGGGCGTGTTGCTTGGTGGCCTGATTTGGGCTTCAGTTGTGGATCCTGAACGTCCAGATGCCGTAGCTACAGGCCCAGGCGCACCTCCGCCGGTGCTCACGGAAAGCAACCCAGCAAAAATCTCTCTTGCCGAACACCTCACGGCTTCTGGAGCGGTGATGTATAGCGCCTATTGGTGCCCCCATTGCCATGAGCAGAAGGAGATGTTTGGTAAGGAAGCTGCCAAAACCCTCAAGGTTGTTGAGTGTGCCCCAACAGGTCAAAACAACGACGCCAAGCTCTGTCAAAGCAAGGGGATTGAAGGATTCCCCACCTGGGAGATCAACGGCGAGCTCGATTCTGGGGTGAAAAAACTTCCTGACCTTGCCCGTCTTTCTGGATATCAGGGGCCGAAGGACTTCTGAATACAAGATCCAGACTTTAAGAAGTCACGGCTCTCGTCCCGGTGGTTTGGCCTTTGACTTGGCGGCTATGGCGGCACCATTGAGGCATGGGAGCTGGGGTGTCATTACGGAAATGTCCGCCCCTGCTTTCTTTCCTGAACAAACAAGCTTCCAACAGCAAAGAACTTGATTGCTGGCGATGCAGGAGATCCAACATCAGGTTCAGCTCCGCTCGCCTGTTTTCATTCAGTAGGGTTCGCTGTCCAGGATGTTGCTGTTGCATGAGCTTGAGAGGCGTCATCGCTTCAAGGATTGGCGTGGCTTTCTGCAGTGTTTGCAATACGTCTTGCATGCCGTGGGCTGAACGATCCACGCCTGCAACGCGCCAGCATTCCGATCTCAGCCAATGGATGGATTGAGTGAGTTCCTGTTTGCTGAATGGTCCATGACTATGAGCGTTGTCGGATGTTGCTTCTGATCGTCGTTCTTCTGTCGTTGTTTTAGAAAGTGGATTGCCAAGGTCGATGTCACGCAGTTGCCTTGCGAAGACAAGGCATTCCATCAATGAGTTGCTGGCAAGTCGATTGGCTCCATGCAGACCGGTGCAGGCCACTTCCCCAACGGCGTAAAGGCCAGGAAGGCTGGTAGCAGCTTGCAAGTCGGTGGCGACACCTCCCATCCAATAGTGGGCTGCTGGAGCCACGGGAATCGGCTGGTTCTCTGGGTTGATGCCCAAGTCGTGGCAGCGTTCCAAGATGGTGGGGAACCGCCGCAGCAAGGTCTCAGTGTTGATGGGGGTGAGGTCTAGTCCCATGTGACCGACCCCTTGCGCCTGCATGCGACGAACCAGAGCACGACTGACCTGATCTCTTGAGGCTAAGTCTTTCCCTTCCAGTTCATGGACGGGGCTTTGTCCAAAGGCGTCGACAAGTAGAGCCCCCTCGCCGCGGACGGCTTCAGAGATTAAGAAGCAAGGTGCATGTTCAAGTTTGAGGGCTGTGGGATGGAACTGAATGAATTCCAGATCTTCGATTGCGGCTCCGGCTTGCCAGGCCAGTGCAACACCTTCCCCGCAGGCTTGTGCTGGGTTGGTGGTATTGGCGTAAAGGTGGCCTCCACCTCCGGTGGCTAACACCACGGCGCGGGCAGGAATCCAGTGAAGTCTGGGGCCTTCGAGGACCTGGACTCCACAGCAGCGATTGTTTTGCACCCAGAGCTGGGTCACTCGCACGCCTCGGCGATGCTGCAAACCAGGACGAGCATCCACGCGTTCTCTCAAGACATCCACCAAGGCTTTGCCTGTGCGGTCCTGTACATGGAGAACCCTTCGATGACTATGTGCCGCCTCGAGGGTGGTCGCCAGTGACCCATCCGGGTTGCGATCAAACTCCATGCCGAGCTCTTGCAGTCTGAGCACGCTGTGCGGGGCTTGATCAACCAGAAGGCGCACGGCATCGCCATCACACAGCCCAGCTCCTGCCCGCACTGTGTCTTCGCCGTGGCTTCCAGCGTTGTCGTTGGAACGGGTGACTGCTGCAATCCCTCCCTGAGCCCAGCGACTCGACGATCGCCTGCTCGTGTTTCGATTGAGGAGCAGGACCCGTAGGCCCGGTGGCAGCTCCAAGCATGTCATTAGTCCGGCAGCACCGGCGCCAACCACGATCACATCCCAGGGTCCAGGCGCAATCGGTTCGATAGAGGTTGCGTTGCTGCTGCTCATGGGAGCAAAAACCGCCAGGAGTACTGGCGGTTCAAGCTTGGATCAAAGTCAACGGTACTGACCGTCGTTGATGCGATCGAAGCCCTCGTTGAGCGCAATCGATGGAGCTGTGACCACGAAATTGTCGCGGTATTTTTCGAACAACTCTTTCTGACGCTCTGAGAGGTCGAGTTTCAGAACGTCATCGACGTTCTCGTAAGGACCTCCCAAAACAATCTTTCCTGCGAAAGTGGGATACATCCCAGGGAATTGCTGAAAGCGACGCACTGAGGAATTATTTAAATCAACCTTGTCGCCGCGTTCGGCGAGTTTGTCGTCTGCGACATTTCTAATCTCAGCTGCAGAAACACTGGGGGGAACGAGAAGGCCTATCAATAGGCCACCGATCACAACCAAGCCCGTCAGCCAGGACAACAGGCGCTTCATCTAAATTCTCCGTCGGGATTCGGAACTGAACTTCCGGCAGCGCCGGTACGGAAACCTTACAAGTGCAGACCCCTTTTGCTACCTCAGCACAGTCAGGCGTTCGCAGTTCGTTTCAGATCAGACCGCTCAGGCTTGGGACTGAGAGGGACAGCACCAGAAATAAAGCATCAATCAAGAGGGTGGTGGAGAGAACCGCAGCTGCAATCCTCCACGCTTCTTGATGCTTTGAAGAACTGCCTGCTTGCGTCCAAAACTGCTTTGCCAACCAGAGGACTAGCCCTGCGGCTGAAACGAGAATCAAGAACGAAGTCGGTTGCAAAACCTGCTTTGCCGCCTCATTGAGAAGATGGGGGGCTTCGTTGGAGGTGGCTTTAACAACCTCTGGCCAAAACGACATCACCCCGGTCAGAGCCATGGTGATGTCTGTGATAGCTGTGCCAAGGAGTGAAGCGAGGTAAAAAGAACAACTCAGCTTCCAGCGACTGTTAAGACCTCCAACGGCTAGAGGTAAGGCAATGGCCTCAACGGGTAAATGCAACACCGGATGCGTGCGCAACCATCCCCAAAACAGGGTTCCAGCCAGCCAACTCCCACTGAATCCCACCAGCAGGGGGCCGAATTCCTTCCAAGACCTAGTGCCAACCTGAACCGCCACGATCCCTGTTGTCAGGAGAACTGCGGTGAACAAACAAGAACTAACCGGGTGAAAGCGTACCCAGGGCGCCTGAAGAAAGACAGGCAGAACAACCAATGCTGAAGCCCATAAGGACAGCGAGCGAGGAAACGAAAACGTTGGAACCTGGGACATCACCAGGGCCTTCGTTTCCGATGTTGGCGTCTGAATCAGACCACTCAGCAAAAGGGCTTCCCCGAATGAGGTCACTAAAGGACTCGAAGATTAGAAGATTTGAACCCGATGTCGGGATCTGGCGGCTAAGAACGATGAAAACGTCGTCTACCTCGTCGTCCTAAACACGTGCGGCTTTGCACGGAGTCGCTCATAGTCGTACTGCCTTCATCAAGAGCGCTTTGACGCCAGATCCTGGACTGCTGGAAGCTTGTTGGCGTGATTTTGTGCTCGGTGTCGTGCAGGGGCTCACAGAGTTTTTGCCGATCAGCAGCACGGCCCACCTCAAAGTTGTTCCTGTTCTTGCCGGATGGGGTGACCCTGGCGTCTCGGTGACCGCCGTGATTCAACTAGGCAGCATCCTTGCTGTGATTGCCTATTTCCGTGCTGATTTGGCGGGAGTGCTCAAAGGCATCAGTGGAGCGTTCCGCCGCGGTCAATGGCGTGAACCTGAGGCGCGGCTTGGGGTTGCGATGGTGATCGGTACCCTGCCCATCTTGATTGCCGGTTTGTGCATCAAGTTGTTTTGGCCTGGTTACGCCACCTCCCCATTGCGAAGTGTCCCGGCCATTGCTGTGGTCTCAATTGTGATGGCGCTTCTGTTGGGGTTCGCTGAACTGCTCGGGCCGCGACTGAAGCAGCTCAATCAGGTGGATGGACGGGACGGACTTGTGGTTGGTCTGGCTCAAGTTCTGTCATTGATCCCGGGTGTCTCTCGTTCCGGAAGCACCCTCACGGCAGCACTCTTTGATGGATGGAAGCGGGCGGATGCGGCTCGCTTCTCGTTTTTGTTAGGGATTCCCGCCATCACGATCGCAGGATTGGTGGAATTGAAGGACGCATTCTCAGCCCCCAGCGCGGGAGGGGTGTTGCCTGTTTTTGTGGGGATCTGTTCTGCCGCAGTGGTGTCCTGGCTGGCGATCGACTGGCTGATTAAATATCTCCAGAGTCACAGCACCAGGATTTTTGTGGTGTACAGGTTGCTCTTTGGTGTGCTCCTTTTGGTCTGGTGGTCTGGTTCGGCATCAAACTGAACGAAGTTGAGCGTCAGCCCTGTGTGGAATGAACCTTCTGCAGGTGTGGCTGTTGCGGCTCTTGATCCGGATCGTGCCTCACGCCAGCCCGCACCCGCCGTTGTGGCATCGGTGGAACCGGGATCGATCGGTGAGGACCTTGGCTTTGAGCCTGGAGATCAGTTGTTGAGCATTAATGGTGTTCGTCCCCGAGATCTGATCGATTACCGCTATTTGATCGTTGAGGAAAAGCTGCATTTAGAGATTCGCGATGCAGCAGGGGAGCTTCACCAGGTGGATCTGGAAAAGGATGAGGACGATGGACTTGGGCTGGTATTCACAGAAGCCCTGTTCGATGGATTGCGGCAATGCAGCAATGCTTGTGCCTTCTGCTTCATCGATCAGCAACCACCTGGTCACCGCAGCAGCCTCTATCTCAAGGACGATGACTATCGCTTGAGCTTTCTCTATGGGTCTTATTTAACACTTACAAATTTAAGCGAGTCCGATTGGCAGAGGATTGAACAACAGCGGCTGTCGCCCTTATTTGTTTCTGTCCATGCCACTGACCCCGAGCTGCGCTCGAACCTT
>NZ_JAKUHK010000062.1:0-8300 GCF_023630655.1 Synechococcus sp. MU1655
CGGCGCAACCGTTCCCCAACGGCAACAGCACTGCCCAGGGTCTGTAAATCGTTATCGCCGTCTACATCCGAAACCACAAGGCTCACCGTTTCATCACTGTTAATCAGATCGTGAAACACCACGGTGGGACCTCCCGTCACCGCCACCCTCGTCCAACCGGTGGGATAGAGAAAGGCATATCTGCCGTCAGGGCTCTGGAACGAATTAAGACCAGCTCCAGCACCGCTGCAGGCGGTGAGCCATACAACACAGACAACGCTGAAGAGCGATCGGAGCGGAACTTGCAACGGTAAGCGCATCGAATCGTTCATGAATCCGTCCCATTCTGCCCGGAGATCTCCCTGCCTAGATTCCAGAGACTTGCAAAAGAATTCTGAGCGGCTTCACCCGACCGCTAGCACGGTTGATCGACCAGTTCGAACGCCTTCCTGGCATTGGTCCACGGACTGCACAACGGCTGGCTCTCCATTTGCTGCGCCAACCAGAAGAGCAGATCCACAGTTTTGCTGATGCTCTCTTGGCGGCAAGGAGTCAGGTCGGCCAATGCCAAACCTGTTTCCATCTCAGTGCCGAACCCACCTGTGAGATTTGCAGGAATCCAGAGCGCTCGATCGGATTGCTATGCGTTGTAGCGGATTCAAGGGATCTACTGGCCCTCGAACGCACCAGGGAATATGCCGGCAGGTACCACGTTTTGGGAGGCCTGATCTCTCCGATGGACGGCATCGGCCCCGAAATGCTGCAGATCAGCAGCCTCGTCAACAGGGTCGCAGCAGACGAGATCAAAGAAGTCATCCTTGCGCTCACCCCCAGCGTGGAGGGTGATACCACCAGCCTCTACCTGGCTCGCCTGCTCAAACCATTTACGGAAGTCAGCCGAATCGCCTACGGCCTTCCGGTTGGAAGCGAGCTCGAATATGCCGACGACGTCACCTTGAGTCGGGCTCTTGAAGGTCGTCGAGCAGTTGAATGAAACCCCCAGGATCGCTGTCATGACAAGGAACATGAGCCGTTACAGCGGTATCCACCCCCATGAACGCTTACCGGAATGGTTGAGACGACCGATCGGTAATGCCTCAGCGATCGAACAGGTGCAAACGCTGGTCAAACAGAATGGGCTCAACACGATTTGCGAGGAGGGCCGCTGCCCGAATCGGGGGGAGTGTTACGCAGCTGGCACCGCAACGTTTTTACTCGGTGGCTCGATCTGCACCCGTAGCTGTGCCTTCTGCCAAGTGGATAAAGGACATGCACCCGAAGCCGTGAACCCTGAAGAAGGGGAGCGGGTGGCAGAAGCCGTGCTTGGCATGGGACTGCGCTACGTGGTCCTTACAGCCGTCGCCCGCGATGACCTTGAGGACCATGGGGCCAGCTTGTTCACGAACGCGATGGCGGCGATCCGGGCACGCAATCCTTTGATCGCCATCGAGGTACTCACCCCAGACTTCTGGGGCGGTGTGGCGGATCAAGCCAAAGCCCTCCAAGCTCAACGAAAGCGTTTAAGCAGCGTTCTGAAGGCACAGCCCGTTTGTTTCAACCACAATCTTGAAACGGTGAAGCGACTGCAAGGAGAAGTCCGCCGTGGGGCGACTTACACCCGCTCGCTTGGGCTGCTTGCCGCGGCCAGAGATCTTGCCCCATCGATACCCACCAAAAGCGGCCTGATGCTTGGCCTTGGTGAGAACAAGGATGAAGTGGTCAACACTTTGAAAGACCTACGCAGTGTCGATTGTCAGCGCATCACCCTCGGCCAATACCTCAGGCCCTCCTTGGCCCATATCCCGGTCGCGCGTTATTGGCACCCCACGGAATTCGAGGAGCTTGGTGCCATCGCGACCGACCTTGGGTTTTCGCAAGTGCGCAGTGGCCCTTTGGTGCGCAGCAGTTATCACGCAGCAGGAGACTGAGCAGTCCAGCGCTGCGCAGCTCGTTGCAGCACCTCGGCACAATCAGCCGTCATCAGCGCACCAGCACCACCCCAAACCATCCGCAGAGGCAAGTCCCAAACAGCTGCCTCCACCTCATGCACCGTCGTGAAACCACGCTGTTGGAAGTAACGCACCAAGCGCCGGTGCTGGCCCTCTGCATCCCGAATGGCCAACAACCTGGCCCTCAGGCAAGGAGTGGATTCCAGAGCCCATGCCATGGTGGCGGCCCAAATCAGATCTCCCGTCCCAGCAGGGGCTTGAGGACGAACTCGCATTGTGTCGAGCTGCAGTCCGGTGGTGGCGCCATAGGCCCAGGCTTTCATCTCGCCCTGGAGCTGCAAGCGATCAGCGGGCAGCTGTTCAGCCACCACCAAGCGCAAGCTCCACAGCCCAAGGGGGCGACCAACTTTGAGGCGAAGCAGCAAACCACGTTCTCGTGCCTGCGCTTCTAAATCATTGAGCATCAGCAGGCGGGCAGAGAAGAGAAAGGACTCACCTCGACCACCGAGGCAATGGGAAGTGGGCCATACAGGTGAGGGAAAAGCACGCCTGTGTGGATGGCATCTGCTCTCAGAGGGGCAGACACAAGCTTTGGATTGATTCTGAGCGTGAGGACTGAACCAGCATCGGCATAAAACCGGTCAAACGTGTCTTGCAGCTGCTCTTGCCACGACAAATGAATGAATCCCACCTCCTCGAGGGACAAGCCACGCGTTGAAACGCGATAGTCGCCTCGCTGAACGGCAGCCTGCCAATCGGATTCCAAGGCGAGATGAAACAGCGGTTGATCCATGGGAATCGCAATGGCATCAGCAGGAAAAATCGGTTGCATTCCACCTGGCAACCAGGGATCGGCACGTTGCATCAACCGTTCCATCATCGGGTCATCGAGAAAGCGCATGAGCCACTCCCTCAACGGGGCCAGGTGAGGATCAGCATCAAATCCACCCACATCCGCGAGACGCCACTGCCGAACAAACGGCCATAGGGCCGCATCCGCCAAAGCCAACCGATCAGCCAGCAACCAGCCGTTTTGACTGATGCGTTCGCTCCAGCTGCGCAGGATCACAAGACCGGCCTGGCGATGATCCTCCTTTAAAGCTCCGGGATAGCGATCGGTGTACTTGAAACGATCGAGATGATGCTTAAAAGGACCATCATTTTCTTCAATCAACAAAGCCGAGTCTTCCACCTCCAACGCGCCACGGGGGTCAGCCTGCTGCAAAGCCCAGTGCATGATCGCCAAACTCTCATCAATGACGCTGCCATCCGGAAGGACCAGAACCGGAACTGTGCCCTTAGCAGAGACCTCCAACATCGCGGCAGGTTTGGCTTTGAGTTCAATCTCACGCCACTGAACCATCAAACCTGCCTGAAGCAGGGCCCAGCGAGCTCGCATCGCATAGGGACAACGGCGAAAGCTGTAAAGAATGGGCAGCAAGCGGGGCCTGAAAGCAAGTCATGGCCACTGAAGCACTAGCCGCGTGCAGCGAGCAGGTCAATCTGTTGTTGGCGCATCGCAAATCTGCGGCGATCTGCCTCTGTGAATTGATCGATGCAATGCAAACACTGCACGCCCTTGATATAGCTCGGCAAACTCTGCTGCTCAGAAGACACCGGCAAACCGCAGGCGTGGCATAGGGAGTAGTCACCTCGTTCCAACTGATGGTTCAGCGCAACGCGCTGATCGAACACGAAACACTCCCCTCGCCAACGGCTGTTGTCCTCTGGGACCTCTTCGAGATAACGAAGAATGCCTCCACGCAAATGATGGATTTCGCCGAATCCCTGCTTTTGCAGAAAACTGCTGGCCTTTTCGCAACGGATACCTCCTGTGCAAAACATGGCAATCCGCTGAGGTCCCTCTCGCTCAATGCGAGGACGAAGCTCCTGATCCACCCAGTCGGGGAAGTCCCTAAAACTCTCCGTTTGCGGATTCAAAGCCCCAGCAAAACTGCCGATCGCCACCTCGTAAGTGTTACGAGCATCGATCACCAACGTATCGGGATCATCAATCAAGGCATTCCAATCTTTCGGGTCCACATAGGTGCCGACACTGTCTCGAGGGTCCACTTGAGGCTGCCCAAGCGTGACAATTTCGCGCTTGCTCCTGGCCTTAAAGCGTCGAAACACTTGTTCGGGATTCCAGCTGTGCTTCACCTCCAGGCATTCGTAATAGGCATCACCCAGGGCAAGTTGGCTGCGTAAGCGGGCGAGCAATCGTTCCACTCCCGACGCGGGACCGCACACCGTGCCGTTCACTCCTTCAGCAGCGATCAAGACCGAACCGAGAACGGTTTCAGCCTCAGCCAGGGGAGGAAGGGCGGTTAGCAGCTCCTGTTGATCCGCCTCAGCTAACGGGGTAAAGGCATAAAACGCTGCGACGAGCAGATCATCTTTGCTCCCCTCAGCTCCCATCGCAGGTTCCATCAGGCAACAACAGCACTGTTGAAGACAGAGAGATCATCGCTCAATGCAACAAGCCGACCAAGATCAACTGACCTCAAAATGGCGCGCTCAGCCTTCATGGTCAGAACGGCATGAACGGCTTCTCCGGACATTGTTTGATAGGTGAGCACGTCAAAGCTTGTGGGATCTGATGAGACGCTGACTTGTGTCCCATCTCGCAAAAGATATTGAGCCACTGATCTAACAAGGAAAAAGTCGTTATGTCGTTTCGTTCGAGCCAAAGCAAGAGATGTCAGAAGATCCATGCACGGAATCAACGCCTGCGCAACTAGAGACTGAACTACGCGGCCAGCTTCTCTGAACTTGTAAGCCAGTTGGCCTGCACACCGGCGGTGCGAAGCAGCTCACGATCAGCCTCCACAGCAGGGTTTCCAGTCGTGAGGAGCGTTTCCCCATAAAAAATCGAATCCGCCCCAGCCTGCAGACACAAAATCTGAGCCTCCTGGCTGAGCTGTTCCCTGCCGGCACTCAGGCGAACCCGACTGCCAGGCATCAGGATCCGCGTGACAGCAATCATGCGAACCAACTCGATCGGATCGATGGGAGGGAGTTCCTCGAGAGGAGTGCCCTCCACAGCCACCAAAGCGTTGATCGGGACGCTCTCTGGGTGGGGGTTGATCGACGCCAGCACCTGCAACATGGAAGCCCTGTCCCCAACGGTTTCCCCCATGCCAATGATCCCGCCGCAGCAGAGGGTCACACCCGCTTGACGCACCCGTTCAAGCGTCTCCAGACGTTCTTGAAAGGTCCGCGTGGTAATGATTTTGTCGTAGTGCTCAGGGCTGGTATCGAGGTTGTGGTTGTACGCGGTAAGACCCGCCTCAGCAAGACGTTGTGCCTGGTGATCGGTGAGCATGCCTGCCGTCACGCAGGCTTCCATGCCCAAGGCACGCACGCCACTCACCATCTGCAACATCGCCTCAAAAGGCGCACCATCGCGAATTTCACGCCAAGCCCAGCCCATGCAAAATCTGTCTGCACCCGCCTGCTTGGCCGCTTTCGCCCGCTCTAAAACAGGAGCAACCTGCAATTCGGGCTGGCCTGTGACATCACTGCTGTGATGCATCGATTGAGGACAGTAGGCACAGTCTTCTTCGCACCCACCGGTTTTGACACTCAACAGCGAGGCCAACTGAACGTGATATCCAGGATTCGATGCACGATGCACCCCCTGGGCATGCCAAAGCAAATCCATTAGGGGAAGATCCAGAAGCGCTTCAATCTCGCTTCGCGTCCAGTCATGTCGCACGTCAACCGCTTCCGTCATCAACCCTGAGAGAGAACCTCGAACCCTCAGGATCCCAGAGCATCGGCAATTAGACCACCAGCCCCCCAAAGCGACGGGTTCGGCTTTGATAATCCAAGAACGCACGCACTAAGGCCTCACGATCGAAATCGGGCCAGAGGACATCCGTAACGTGAATTTCAGCGTAAGCAAGCTGCCACAGCAAAAAATTGCTGATTCGATGTTCACCACTCGTGCGAATCAAGAGGTCGGGATCGATTTCACCAGCGGTGAACAGTTCGCCAGCAAGGGTCTGCTCGTCGATTTCGGAGGGATCAAGCTCCCCACTGGCTGCACGTTCAGCCAGCCGTCTGGCCGCGAGAACCAGCTCGTGCCGTCCTCCGTAGTTGGTGCAAACGTTGAAATGAATGCCATCGTTGGACGCCGTACGCTTCGTCGCCTCCTGGATCAAGGACTGAAGACGGGCAGGCAGGGGCTCAAGATCTCCAAGAAAACGGATCCGCACCCTCTCCGCCTCCAAGGCCTGAAGCTCGCGTTCCAGCACCCTCTCAAACAGCGTCATCAAAAAATTCACCTCATCGCCAGGGCGAGACCAGTTCTCCGTTGAGAAGGCGTAAGCGGTGAGAGCCTTCACACCCCAATTGCTGCATCGACGCAAGGTGGCTTTCAGGGCCTCAACGCCTGCCCGATGACCCATCACACGCGGCAAACCCCTTGATTGGGCCCAGCGTCCATTGCCATCCATGATCACTGCCACATGAGCCGGCAAACGCTGTGGACTGATCTCGGCAGGACAAAGCTCAATCCGAGAGTCATCTGAACTAGTGACCAAGCGTTGACTCAAAGCGCTGAGTCCGGGGAAGGATTTTTTACGCTACGTGAAGACCCGGTTTTCGCTGAGGTTGAGGACACCGGAGCCGCCATCAATTCGGTCAATAAATCTTGAAGACGGGAGCTGGTGATCGGACGCTCGAGCTTGCCCTGATTCGCAAGCGACAACGTGCCAGTTTCTTCAGACACAACAACACAGATGCAGCGGTCGAAGCGCTCGGTAATGCCTAGAGCCGCAAGGTGTCTTGTGCCGTAGCGGCTAATGCCTTGACGCGAGAGAGGCAAGATGACGCCAGCGGAGATAATCCGATTTCCCTTCAGCACCACCCCACCATCATGGAGAGGTGTGTCTGAGGCAAACAAATTGAGCAATAGTTCACTGCTCAGCTGCGCATCAACGGTCACTCCTGGATTCAGGAAATCCTCGGGGCGTAAATCACTGCCTAAATCCACCACAATCAAGGCACCCCGTCGCGATTTAGACAGGCGACCCGCAGCATCAGTTAGTTGAGCGACGGTACTAGCGGTCGCTCTGAGCTTGCTTTGAGGATTGCCCAATAGAACGGCGAGCCGTCCCGTGCCGAGCAGTTCCATCAGCCGGCGCAATTCTCCCTGCCAAAGGATGGCCAAAGACAGTGAACAGGCAAGAACCAGTGCATCGACCAACGTCGATGTGAGCGGGAGATTGAAAAACCGTTTAACGAACCAGGCGAGAGCAACAAGGAACAGGTAGCCCCTTAACAGCCAAAGGGTTCGCTGCTCGTTGACTCTCGTGAAAAGAAGAAAACCGAGAGCAGAGGCGCAGAAAACGTCGATCAGCAGGCGAAGTTGCAACACCGCCATTGCGTTTACGCACCCCTCATGTTTTCAATCTCACTTTACCGAGCGCAGGCGATCTGGCATCAAGTCATAACGAAGTAAATCCTCTGGCTGCTCACGCCTCTGGATGAGTTCAGCTTCTCCTTGATGCACCAACACAGCAGCAGGCCTCGGAATCCGGTTGTAGTTCGAGCTCATCGAGAGGTTGTAGGCACCCGTCGCCAGGACCACCAGCACCTCACCGCTCCGGCACGATGGAAACGACAGGTCCTTGAGCAACACGTCGCCGGATTCACAGTGCTTCCCGGCCAAAGTGATGGTTTCGTCTGCCTGCGCCAAAGGACGGTCAGCAAGACATGCCGTATAGAGCGACTGGTAGGTGATCGGTCGCGGGTTGTCGCTCATCCCACCGTCAACCGAGACGTAGGTGCGAATGCCTGGAACCACTTTGCGGGCGCCCACGGTGTAAACCGTCACGCCACTGGATGCCACAAGAGAACGGCCCGGCTCGCACATCAAACGAGGCAGCTCAAGACCACGCTCTCTGCACGCCTGGGTCACGGCTTCTGCCACCACCTTGACCCAGGCATCAATCGACGGTGGATCGTCGGATTCGACATAGCGAATTCCAAGTCCCCCGCCGACATTGAGATCTCGGACCGGATGACCAAGCTCCCGGGCCAACTTGAGGGCATCAGCCATAACAGCGGCCAAATCCCGATGCGGGTCGAGTTCAAAAATCTGAGACCCGATATGCGCGTGTAGACCTTCAACACGAGCCCAAGCACACCCAGCCAACGCTGTCAGCACGGGCTGCAACTGATCAGGATCAAACCCAAATTTGCTGTCTAAATGTCCCGTGCGGATGTACTCGTGGGTGTGGCATTCAATGCCAGGAGTGAAACGCAGCATCAAGCGAACCGGTGCACCGCCTTTAGGAACAAGCTCAGCAAGACAATCCAAATCGTGCTGGTTATCGGCCACCACCATCACCCCATGGCTGTAAG
>NZ_JAKUHK010000063.1:0-8278 GCF_023630655.1 Synechococcus sp. MU1655
GTGGGCAGCGAGACGAAGCGAGAACGTCAACAAGTTGAGCCATCCGGACAACCGCAACCCCCAAGGGCGATCTCCTGGTCTTCACCTCTTGCCAAGCAATGTTCAGGCTTTGACGAGAAGGTCAAAAATCGGCTAGCTGCTCAACAACGCACACTCAAGCAACGGAGAGTATCCGTAGCGACAGATCCTTCCAATTTTGGAGAACGCTTCAGGATTAATCCCTGGGGAGCAACTCTCAATCCTGATCCGCGCGTCGTTGTACTCCATGAAACGGTGTACTCGCTTCAATCAGCTGTGAATACCTTTATGACTCCCCATCCCAGAGATGCAGATCAAGTGAGTTATCACACAGTGATTGGTCTCGATGGGAAGATCGTTGACCTTGTGGATCCACTCAAGCGCGCCTATGGAGCGGGCTATTCGGCTTTTCTTGGTGAGTGGGCCGTCACCAATCCAAAAATAAGGGGCTCAGTCAATAATTTTGCCCTTCACCTAAGCCTGGAAACACCTCAAGATGGCGGTAATAGCAGATCAACCCATAGCGGATACTCACGTGAACAATATGATTCATTAGCGCTTGTACTAAAAGACTGGATCGATCGTTTTGGATTTACTCCAGCGGCGATTACGACCCACAGGCACGTTGATCTTGGTGGAGAGCGGGGTGACCCAAGAAGTTTTGATTGGGATCAACTTCAAACACGTTTAGCCGCATTACAAGTTCTTTGTCCCTGACGACTCAGGACAGAATTCTTCGTTCATCAAGAGCCTAGTTACTTAATGAGGTCAATCCTTAAATCAATAGTTGATTGGTGGAGCGAGACTCTGAAAAGATCAAGCCATGCAACTCAGTATCTTGCATGTAGCGCAACACTCGCCTGGGATAATCAAGTTTTCCGTTGTGAAGGTAAGCCAGTGTTGCGATCGCCTTAGCATCAACATATGAACGACTCGCTATTAGGACTTGATCGGGAGCCAGTCCCAATTCTTTCTTGAGCCGAGCTATTTTTGCCGCAAGTAATTCAACATTGGCTTCAGAATTCATCAACAGATTTCTGGCTTCAGCGATTTCAGTTTTTGATGGATTCAACGGAAGACGACCTTGATGAATTAACTCACTAATTCCAAGCTGAGCAGGCCCGTGCGTTGACACAAAACCTGAGTGCACAACAAATGGCAGATCTTCTCCGGGCTTCGAATGCTGGATTTCATCAAACAAGATCGCTGTCACTAACATCGGGTTGACCCGATAGCGTCTCGATTCTCTTTTGATGACTGGCTTTAGTGCTTGAAGTCGATTGACTGTTTGGGTTCGCAAGGGCTGGAATTGATCCATCCCTCGGGTGAACAACTGAGCGAGTCGAGTCTGTGGCCCATGCACACCAAACCGACGCTGCAGCATTAAGAGCTCTTCTGGGCTGAAGACACTCGGATCTCCCTGGATCGGCTGCGTCTGGATCTCAGCATCAATCAATGGCAGTTGAGCGGTGCTGCGAAGGTGAGCTACGGACAAACAGATCAAGCCCAGAACTCCCGCTGTGGCAACAACCTGACGTCCAAAAAGACTCACAAAAGACACTCCACGTTTCCGTGGAGAGAATAACCTCGATATTCCAATTCGTGGGCATCTCGGACAATCACGGATAGGTTCGGGGATGAAGGTTCTCCGCAAGAGATGAGCTTCCCGGATTTCAGCGCCATCGATAGCCAGACCCAGTGGCAACGCTTTTGCGATTTGCTTTGGTATCACGACGATCTAGGCCTTTGGCTCGATGTCAGTCGGATGCATCTCAACAGTTCTGATCTCGAGACTCTCACCCCCCGCCTGGACCAAGCTTTCAAGGCGATGGAGGACTTAGAAGGAGGTGCGATCGCCAACGCAGATGAGCAACGTCAAGTTGGGCACTATTGGTTACGTCAACCGCAATTAGCGCCTGATCAAGGAGTTGGGGCAAGCATCTCAGCTGAAATCGACGCCATCGATGAATTTGGAAAGTCGATTCTTGATGGATCCATCCAGGCTCCCAACGGAAAGCCCTTTACGGATGTTCTTTGGATCGGGATCGGAGGGAGTGCCCTCGGACCTCTCCTCATGGTTCGCGCTCTTCAGGACCATCAAGTAGGGCTTCCGTTCCACTTTTTCGACAACGTTGACCCCAATGGCATGAGCCGGGTTCTTGCAGACCTCGGAGAACGTCTTTGTACAACGTTGGTGATCACGGTCAGCAAGTCGGGGGGGACACCTGAACCCCACCTCGGCATGGAACAAGCAAGACATCGTCTTGAAGCTCTCGGAGGCAGTTGGACGGGGCAAGCAGTGGTTGTCACCATGGCAGGCAGCAAGCTCGATCAACAAGCCGAACAAGAGAACTGGCTCCAGCGTTTCGATATGTTCGACTGGATTGGTGGTCGCACCAGTATCACGAGTGCTGTGGGTTTACTGCCTGGCGCATTGATCGGTTGCGATATCCGTGGGTTCTTGGCGGGGGCTGCCCAAATGGATGAAGCCACTCGCTGTCCTGATGTGCGTCGCAATCCATCAGCCTTGATGGCAGCAGCCTGGTATGCCGCGGGTGAAGGCAAAGGCAAACGCGACATGGTCGTGCTCCCTTACCGCGATCGTCTCGAGGTCTTCAGTCGTTATCTCCAACAGCTGGTGATGGAATCACTCGGCAAACGCCTTGATCGTGATGGCAAGGAAGTGCATCAGGGCATTGCGGTGTATGGGAATAAGGGATCAACCGACCAACACGCGTACGTCCAGCAACTTCGTGACGGCATCGACAATTTTTTCGTGACCTTCATCGAGGTTCTGCGCGATGTGGAAGATATCCCTTCGATCGAAGGGGAGCGCCCTGGTGACTTCCTTGATGGGTTCCTGCAAGGCACGCGATCAGCGCTCACGGAAGGCGGACGTCAAAGCTTGAGTATCAGCATGCGTCGCTTTGACGCGCGCCGTCTCGGAGCGCTGATCGCCTTGTTTGAACGCGCCGTTGGTTTATACGGAGAATTGGTGAATGTGAATGCCTATCACCAACCAGGCGTTGAAGCGGGCAAAAAAGCCGCTGCTGCCATCTTGAATTTGCAGAAGCAAGTGGAAGAGGTCCTGTCCGACGGAGTGTCCAGGTCTGCCGTGGAAATCCAAAAGGCCATTGGATCAGGCACGGATGAAGCTATTTTCTGGATCCTGCGTCATCTCACGGGGAACAATCGTGGATACGTGGCACAGGGAAGTTGGGATAGTCCAGCCTCACTGCGCTTCAGCAAAGGCTGACCCGTTAAGAGCTCGGCACCAGGTTGACGAGCTTTCCTGGAACCACAATGACTCGTCTCGGCGGCTTGCCTTCCAACCAGCGTTGGGCCACATCACTCGCAAGAGCCAAGCGCTCTAGTTCGTCCTTGCTGCAGTCAACGGCCACGGACATCGATCCCCTTACCTTTCCTTTGACCTGAATCACCACTTCAATGGACTCCAAGACAAGGGCCTCTGGATCATGGTCAGGCCACGGCTGACAGTGAACACTGTTTTCACCGCCGAGTCGTTGCCAAAACTCCTCGGCCAAATGCGGTGCAAATGGCGCCAGTAAGCGCACAAGAGCTGACATCGCTTCCTTCCGCACTCCAGGTGAGGCTTGCGCCAAGCCAGAGGAAAGGGAATTGCTGAGCTTCATCAGCTCCGAAATCGCCGTGTTGAACTGAAAGTCATCACTGAGGTCCTCGCTAACAGCTTTGATTGCCTGGTGCACGGCACGACGGATATCGCTGTCTGATTCGCCCGTTGCGGCGGAGGTTTCGCCATGGTTCACCTCCGCATCCACCAAACGCCAAAGACGCTGCAAGAAACGAAATTGCCCCTCTACATCAGCGTCATCCCATTCCAAATCCTTTTCTGGAGGAGCTTTGAAAAGAATGAACATCCGAGCCGTATCGGCGCCATAACGATCAATCACAGCCGCAGGATCCACACCGTTGTGCTTCGACTTGGACATTTTTTCGAACAACACTTCTAAGGGTCTACCGTCATCCGGATCGAGGGGATTGGATTCGTCCTGGACGGCTGCCGGGGAGATATAACGCCCAGTTCTTGGATTGCGGTAGGTGATGCCCTGCACCATGCCTTGCGTTAACAAGCGTTCAAAGGGTTCTTTGGTTTCCAGTAAATCCCGATCTTTTAATGCCTTAGTAAAAAAGCGCGCATACAACAAGTGGAGAATTGCATGCTCAATCCCCCCCACATACTGCTTAACAGGCAACCATCGATTAACGGAGGTTGCATCAAATGGAAGATCTCGATTATGAGGATCCGCAAATCGAAGGAAATACCACGATGAACACATAAAAGTGTCCATCGTGTCGGTCTCACGACGAGCTGGTTTGCCACATTTGGGGCAGGTCACATTGACCCAATCCTCTGCACGATTGAGAGGTGATCCTCCAGCCCCGTTCAGATCAATTCCAGTTGGCAATTCCACAGGAAGCTGGTCGCGGGGGACCGGAACAGCACCGCAATCATCGCAATGAATGATTGGAATGGGACACCCCCAATATCTTTGCCTTGAGATCAACCAATCGCGAAGTCTGTATTGACGTTTAGCCCGAGCCCAACCGTTTTCGGCCCCATGATTTGTAATCGCAGTTTTAGCCTCTTCATTGCTTAAACCGCTGAAGCCATCACTATGAATCAGTGTTCCTGGTCCTGTCCAGGCTTCACCATCATTGAGATGTTCATTGGTGCCAGAGACTTCAATCACCCTTTGAACAGGCAATTCGTGTTGTCGAGCGAATGAAAAATCTCGAATGTCATGGGCCGGTACACCCATGACAGCGCCCGTTCCGTAATCAGCCAGCACGTAATCAGCAATCCAGATGGGAATCGATTGACCGTTGGCCGGATTGATAGCGAAAGCGCCGGTCGGAACGCCGCGTTTTGGTTGATCATCAGACGTACGCTCCTCTTGACTGAGTTCAGCCATGAGATCCCTGAACGCAGTCACCGAGATGCGTTCTTCGTTTGTGGTGAGTTGGTCAACGAGGGCGTGATCAGGCGCTAAAACCAGATAGCTCACTCCAAACAACGTGTCTGGACGCGTGGTGAAAACGGTGATGGAAGTCCCTTGATGGGCTTCCACTTGGAAATCGATCTCCGCACCAATGGAGCGGCCAATCCAATTCGCTTGCATTGTGCGGACACGTTCAGGCCAACCCTGGAGTTGATCGAGATCATCAAGCAGGGCATCGGCGTAATCCGTGATGCGTAAAAACCATTGGCGCAAATCTCGCTTTTCCACCAACGCTCCCGAACGCCAGGAGCGACCATCAGCATCCACTTGCTCGTTCGCGAGCACCGTTTGATCAACGGGATCCCAATTGACAGTGGCTTCCTTTTGATAGGCAAGGCCGCCGGAATGCAGTTCCAGGAACAACCATTGCGTCCAGCGGTAGTAGTCGCTGTGGCAGGTTGCCACCTCGCGATCCCAATCAATCGATAACCCCAGACGATCCAATTGGCCGCGCATCTGAGCAATGTTGCTGTCTGTCCAAACACCGGGGTCGATCTTCCGTTCGATCGCGGCATTTTCGGCGGGTAAGCCAAAGGCATCCCACCCCATGGGATGCAGCACTGCATCACCCCGCATGCGTTGCACCCGAGCAATCACATCCGTAATCACGTAATTGCGGACATGCCCCATATGAAGTGTTCCCGAGGGGTACGGAAACATCGACAAGGCATAAAAAGCTCGCTGCTCTGGCTTCGGGATCTGCGTTTCATAGAGGCGCTGATCCTTCCAAAGCGCTTGCCATCGCTCTTCGAGCGCTAGGGGTTGATACCGATCAGTGGCCGAAGAGGCTGCGTTAGAGGATGGGGACGAGGAAGCCGTCACGGCAAAGGACCATTTGGAGAGATCGTGACACAAATGCTGTTTTCAAAGGCCTCGGGGCAACGGCCTGACCAGCTGCATGGCGGTTCGACTGATCAAAACCGGTTCATCAGAGTCAGTGGGTTGCAGGGCCAAACAATGTTGGTCTTGCCAGATCAGGACTCCAATCAGCCGACGTCCATCATTTAATTCAAGGCTGAGAATTTTCCGTTCGCGAATCCATGTCTGCAGCAAACGAATGCTGGGCAAGCTCGGATCAAAGGAACTTGGCTCCATAGGATCACAAAGGGATCGGACATGTCATGCTGCAATTCAGCAAGGTCCGGAGCATAGGACACGAGAGTTTAGATCCCCGCTGATAACTTGCTATTGACTAACAACTGGGCATAGAATCTGGGCATAGATAACAGGGCAGCTAGAGCAGCGCCGGTTGATCGATCTCCAAAACAATGAGTCCCGGCTCAACCCGTTCAACAATGAAGCCTGTCCCCCCAAGAGAGCACGCCATCGCGGCCCTCATCAATCTCTGTGAGGACAGCGTCTTGATGGTTAACGCGCGAGCAGGTCATCACCCAGAACAACCAACACCATCAACGACATCAGCATCAACGCCACAACCATCGCCAGCTCCACATGTGGGGTTTATCAACAAGAGATACTCCAAATTTGCCACTACATGTGTACATCCATCACGTTCGGGGTTGAGTGTCCTGACCATCAAGCAACGCAAAACAGCCGTAGGCGTTAGGTCCAGTCGAGATCGAAAGGAAGATCTGTTCCACAGAGCGACAAAACAAGTAGGAATTGGGGGACTGGTTCATGCCTATGGCGACCTCCTCTAAACCTCGCTATCTCACCCGAAGAACAGGTCGGGATGGCTGGTATTTCATCCGGTCTGTCCCTCCAAAGCTCAGAGGCAGCATCGGGTGCGCAACGTGGCGCCGTAAGGCAGGCAAGACACTCAATGAGGCAAAGAAGAACGCTGTTGAGTTCCTCAAAGAGACCGACCAGCTCATCAGGGAGGCCAGGGGCCAGCAGGTCATGCCAGAGCAGAAGCTCCTGTCACTCCTGCCAATGAGGAACCAGTTCCCTAAAAACGTAGACAGCCACGATCTGGCGCAGACGACCAGCAGGGAGTTCATACGCCTTGATGACCCAGAGAACATCAACCCTCACGATGAGGAGCTCCACCGCCTAATCAAGAGAGTCCTTAAGGGGACCACCAAGACGCCCAAGACGGCTGATGACCTGCTAGAGCTTGCAACCCTGTCGAAGAGCCCTGCGCCGTCCACCAAGAAGGAGTGGGAGAGGAATCTAGGGAAGCTGATGGAGCACTCCCACAAACAATTCATTACGGAGCTAACCAGAGATGACGCTCTGAACTACAGGAAGCACCTGCTGACGACCACAGCAGCCAGCACCACCAAGACTCGCCTGAGGTATCTCTCTGGCTTGTACAACGTGGCCGTGGATGAGGGTTGGATCCAAAGCAACCCGATGGAAGGATTGAACAAGAAGGTGACGAGCAAGGCCAGGGTCAAGAAGGTGGTGAGACTGGACCAAGCCGATGAGAGATGGCAGAACCTGCCTAAACACCATCAACTGCTCTGGCATGTCCTCAGATGGACAGGGAGTCATGCCTCAGAGGCAGCAGGACTCCGTTGGGAAGACATGGATCTGAACCAGGGAACGATCAGCTTCAAGGGACATGAGACAAGGCCCCTGAAGAGCGCTTTCAGACAGAGAACGATTCCCATACATCCCAAGCTGATGGAGATCATGCGCTCGGGAAGTGAGTGCTCGGCTGGTAACTCTGGCTTGATATTCCCCTGGGCTTACAACCCAAATAGAGCACGCTGGGCGGAAGGAATGCACTGGAATGACATCATCGGAGTATCACCCAAAGCAACACGTGACTGGGCAGCATCGTGTCTTCGAACGAAGGACGTAAATGAGAGGACCATTGGCAAGTTGCTTGGCCATAGCCCAAACAAGAGCGAAGGTAGTGGTGCCTATAGCTCAGTTGGTTTGGAGACGATGCGGAAAGCATTGGAACAGTTGGAATAAAGATCCGAGAATGAAAGCTTTTACAAAAAGATTTCCAATAGTGAATTATCTGATTTAAATCAAAACAAGAATTTCCAGTCGTTGTGAAGAGATCGTCAAGACATGGAGAAAAGTCGTAAGTACAGCCTGAATGATCTCTATAAGGATCCGCGACCATGGAGTGATGCCCTGTCGCGCCAAACCACGACAGTGACAGTTCAAACCATGTTCCAATTGCTTCAGTGAGGGCTTGGAGTGAGGCGGACGATTAGTAAAATTGGTCAGATTGCTATCAATCCCTCACCAGAGGGCCCTAGAGCGCACGCACAAAAATAATCAGTTTCTTAGCGACA
>NZ_JAKUHK010000064.1:0-8210 GCF_023630655.1 Synechococcus sp. MU1655
CTGGGAGTCCTAAGACAGACCCTTTCCCATCGTCGCCTGATGACTCTTCGATGCGTCCGATAGTCCAGGCCTGAATTCCCTCCGATTCACATGCTTTCTCAGCGATTGATACCCCGTCTTCAGGGACGATCAGGCAGTAGCCAATCCCGAGATTAAACGTATGCCAGAGGTCCCGTTCTGGGATGTCGCCGTGGGACTGAAGCCAGTCATAGACAGCCGGGCGTGTCCAGCTGCCGGGGTCCACGATTGCTTGTAGGCCCTCTGGAAGGCAGCGAGGCAGGTTTTCAGGTAGCCCTCCTCCGGTGATGTGAGCCATTCCATGGATGGGTGTACCTGCATCGAGCACGGCTTTCACAAGGCGCCCATAGAGATGTGTGGGGGTGAGCAAGGACTCGATCAAAGGTTGATTGTCGGGGCCGAAGGTGGTTTCAGCATTGGCTCCAGCTTCTGTGAGCACCCTGCGCACCAGGCTGAAGCCATTGCTGTGAATGCCGCTGCTGGCAATGCCCAGAATGCGATCGTTCGCGCGGATTTGTCGACCGTCGATGAGTTGCTCCTCCTCGACAACGGCCACGCAGAAGCCGGCTAAGTCGTAACGCCCTGGTGGATAGAACCCGGGCATTTCAGCGGTTTCGCCACCCAAAAGGGCGCATCCACTCATGCAACAGCCCTCGGCAATGCCCTCCACCACGGTGGCCATGGCCTCAGGGCTCAAGGCCCCCGTGGCCATGTAGTCGAGGAAAAAGAGGGGTTCAGCGCCACTGGTGATCACATCGTTGACACACATGGCCACGAGGTCGATCCCCACGTTGTGATGACCGCCATGGTCTTGAGCGAGTTCAAGCTTGGTGCCAACGCCATCGGTCCCTGATACCAATAGAGGTTTGTTCAGGCCTGCCGGAAGGCGCATCAGGCCGCCAAAACCACCGAGTCCGCCCACGACCTCTGGTCGGTGTGTTGCTTCTACGCTCTTGCGGATTCTGTTGACGAAGGCGCGCCCCGCCTCCACATCGACCCCAGCGGTTTTGTAGTCCATTCAAGAATGCTTCATTTCACTAATCCTCCTCTTTCGCGGCACGTGGTGTGCCTGGCATGGGACCGTCCAATGCTGTGATGAGTTTGGCTTGTTGGTGGGATCAGGTTTCCTAATGCGCTGTCCCTTCGATGGCCTCGCTTAGCCCTGTGCGGGTGTGACATCTCAGGGTTGGGTCGTTGATCTCGGCCAAAGGAGTTGTCCAAAAGTGCCTCAGCAAGATTGAAAAAGGTTTTTAGCTTGATGAAACCTTGAAATGAGAGATCATTCGGAAGAGACAATCAAGTCCGCTTTTCGGACGTTGCTGGCTGTCTCGAGGCTGAACGATCGATTCGTATGCACCGATCTTTCCCTTTTGCGACTTGTGCCACCGGGCTTTTTGCTACGGGTTTTGCATTGTTTCCAGTTTTGGCACGTGACGTAGCCACCACTGAGTTCTACGACCCTTTTGAGCCTTTAGCGCTCAAGACTGAACAGGCGGCTGCGCCAAAAGCTCCTGTGGTTGTTCCGCCCCCTGTCGTGGCTGAGCCAAAACCTGCAAAGACGTTGGTTGTTTCCACCTCAACGGGAGAAGCAAGTTGGTACGGACCTGGTTTTTTTGGCAATCGCACGGCCAATGGAGAGGTGTTTAGGCCTGGAACCATGACGGCAGCGCACCGAACGTTGCCCTTCGGAACCAAGGTGAAAGTGACGAATCTCAGAAACGGTAAGGAAACGATTGTTCGTATCAACGACAGAGGACCATTTAGTGGCCATCGAGTGATTGATATTGCGCACGGTGCAGCTCATCACCTTGGATTGGTGTCAAGTGGAATTGCACAAGTTCGCCTCGAGGTGCTGCGCTGAGCATTCAGGTTCTTCGTTCTCTGCACGACCTTCAACGCTGGCGACACTCATCTGATGCCAGTGTGCATTTTGTTCCAACGATGGGTGGCCTCCATCACGGCCACGCAAGTTTGATCTCAGCCGCCTCCTGCCCTCAGTCAGGTGAGGCTGAGACGTTGGTCAGCGTGTTCGTTAATCCGCTGCAGTTTGGTCCGGATGAGGATTTTGCTCGCTATCCGCGCACCTTTGACGATGACTGTGAATTAGCAGAGTTGTCTGGAGCCTCTGCGATCTGGTGTCCGGACGAGCCGCAGATTTACCCCGGTGGCTTGGTTGAATCTTGGCGGATCCAGGCGCCGAAATCGTTGCAGTCGAGATTGTGCGGATCCATGAGGCCGGGGCACTTTGATGGTGTGGTCACGGTGGTCTGCCGTCTTTTGGCGCTAGCCAAACCGCATCAATTGTTTCTGGGTGAAAAGGATTGGCAGCAACTCACCATTCTTCGCCGAATGGTGTTGGACCTTGGCTTGGCCGTCCGGGTACGCAGTGTTCCCACCGTGAGGGATGGTGATGGGCTGGCCAGCAGTTCACGAAACCGCTACCTCAATGTTCAGGAGCGGCAACAAGGGGTTCTGTTTGCCCAGGTTTTAAGCGATGCGAGCTCTGCTTGCTTGCATGGCGGTACAGCCTTGAATCCTGTTGAGGTGCGGCGTCGGCTGGAAGAGGTTGGCCTCAGTGTGGAGTACGTCGACGTTGTTGATCCCTGGTTGCTGCAGCCTTCCAAGTCCAATCAGTCATCACTTACCTTGCTCGCAGCTGCTGTTCGCTGTGGCAGCACCCGCCTGATTGACCATGCTTTTTTAATGACGCGTTCTCCCCTTGTTGCGATCGACGGTCCCGCTGGTGCTGGCAAAAGCACGGTGACCAGAGCCTTTGCTGAGCGGCTCGGGCTTGTGTATCTCGATACGGGAGCGATGTATCGGGCCGTGACGTGGTTGGTTCTGGAACAGGGGTTTGATCCTGCTGATTCTGAGGCTGTGGAAGGTGTGTTGAGCGATCTTGAGGTGCAGCTTGAGCCCTTGCAGCAAGGTGTCCAAGCGGTGCGTGTGAATGGCCACGAGGTCACCGACGCGATTCGTGATCCGCGGGTGACGGCATCCGTATCTGCGGTCGCGGCCCATGGTTGCGTCCGTGCTGCCATGACGGCCCAGCAGCAGCGAATGGGCGAGGCGGGCGGTCTCGTCGCTGAGGGCCGTGATATTGGAACCGCTGTGTTCCCGGATGCAGAGCTCAAAGTGTTCCTGACTGCGACTCCGAAAGAGAGAGCCCGACGCCGTGCTCTCGATTTAGAAGCAAGAGGACACGAAGTGCCAGCTCTCCCCGAGCTGGAAGCACAGATTGTGGAACGCGATCGGCTTGATAGCACCCGTGAGGTTGCGCCTCTTCTTCAGGCGGATGATGCAATTGAGCTGATCAGTGATGGGATGAGCATCGACCAGGTGATTGATGCGCTTGAGGATCTGTTTCGGCGTCGCGTCGGCGAAGAGGTTTGGCCAACACCCTCTTCCCGCTAGCGCTTAGTACCTGAAGCCAAGAGGTCCTCAATCAGTCCTTCACAGGCATCTTCGAGAAGATCGAGTACATGCTCGAAGCCCTGATCCCCTCCGTAGTAGGGATCTGGAACTTCAAGAGTGTCTGAGCGACGCGCATGGCTGAGCATCAGGCGAATCTTTGCCGTACTACGGGGGCCCAATTCGTTGGCCATGCTGCTCACGTTGTGCAGGTTGTCCTGATCCATGGCGAGGATGTGATCAAAACTCTTTAAATCGCCGAGTTCGAGTTGGCGGGCTCGACTGGGTAGATGAATTCCGCGCCGTCTGGCGGCTGCTTGCATGCGCCGATCGGCTGGATTGCCCACGTGCCAGCCCCCTGTACCCGCGGAATCAACGAGGAACTGGTCCGTGAGTTGTCGTTGCTCGATGAGGTGAAGAAACACACCTTCTGCGGCGGGTGACCGGCAGATGTTGCCGAGACAGACGAATAAAACCTTCAAAGTTCAATACTGGAGGGAAAATTGTTTAACATGTCGTGTTGATTATCATAAGCAAGCCACCTTAGACATCGCTAGGTTGATGCGCATTAAAACAACAATATCTAACTCTGAACCATTGGCTCCCGTCAACAACTCTTTTGATTGATTGTTGCTGATCTCTTCAAGTGCTAGGCACGCGCTATAGCGCAATCCCCAATCCTCGGGCTTAGTGATTGCCCAGGCTAGTTTGTCTGTGATGCTTTGGATAGCATCTTCCTCGATATGCTTTTGGGATCCCATTTTTCCTAGAGCGCAGGTGGCAATGCGACGGATATTCCCCTGACAATGATTGCCGATTTCGACACCGACTGCATCAAGCAATGCTGAAAGGAATCTAGGGTCTTCTTTGCCCGTAATTGCTTTAATGAGTCCAACTTTGATATCCTGATCAGATTCTGAAAAGTAAAGGCTTGAAAGGTCTGTGTGAATGAATTGGCTGCTATTTGTAAGGAGATATATTCCTACCTCTCGATCTTCTAGGGAAGGGCTTTTTAGGAGATCAAGAGCATAGGAAAGGTTAATGTTTGTATTTTCAGGTCTAGTTTCTTTGCTTGTTCCGCCTGGCAGGTAGGAGTTGTCAATCACGATGTTTCCGGCAAAGTTTTCACGTACTAAATTGTCTAACTTTTTTATGATTTCTTGCTGTTTGCCGTTGAGGTTGATAGAGGACGAAGGTAGGTGTTTGCTTTGGTGCAGTATCGACTTCTCAAGAATTGACTTGAGTGAGTGCATTTTAATGTTGTTAGGTATCCTGGCATTCAGTATTGATTCTGTGCTGGTAATCGAAGCAATCCTGGCGAGGTCGAATGCCGCGGACTGTCTTATGAAGCGATTGCTATGATTTAAATAAGAGTGTATTTTGTTTAAGTATCTGATTTCTCCAGAGTAGGTATAGAAGTAAGAGGCTGCTGCGCTAGCAATGCGTTCCGAGTCAGAATGTAGATAGGGTTCTACCTTTTCCTTGGTATCCCACATTTCGTATGTGGTGAGAGTTTCTATTAAAGCCTCTATAGGCTTGCCTTCAATGTTTTGCTCAACGTATTTATTTAGTTCGTCTTTGCAGTCGGCTGTCTTGAGTTCGATTAGTGCTCTTAAGGTTGCCTCGTGGAGGTGGATGTCCTTGCTGTGTAATGTTTCTAATAAATATGGCGTGCATCTTGAATCATTGATTAGCCCTAATGACCGTGCAGCTTGTCTTCTCAAGGGGTATCCACCTGTTGATGTTTGATCGCCTTCGTCTTGAAGACATTGAATCAAAACGTTTACAGAAGATTCGACCCTGTTCTTCCCTAGCCACCATGCAGCGTGGTATCTCACTCCGGCGTCATCGCTCGCTAGGGCCTTGATTGCAGATTCGGCAGAGTTGATAGAAGTCAAGTTCTAGTTTGCCTGGTTTGGCGATTATTGATGGAAGTTGTAGAAGGCCTCATCAGTATATTGATGTTTGATAAGGGTTGATTTATTGTTTCTACTCTCCAATGCTAGTGTCACTTTGATTCCATTTGGCTTCCCAGGAATTTGTTCGGATAAACTGAAACTTGCCTGCGATTGATCCCCAAAGCCGTTCATGCGTTTCAGGATCGTACCCTCTGTCCAATGTACTCAATCTATCCCCTTGCAGATGGAAAGAGCTGACTAGATAGGTGTTCTTCCCATCACGCCGAACCATGCAACAACTGCCTGGCTCAATATCGCCATGATAACCATCCGTTTTTTCCACTAACTGGTAATGGCAATCTTCTAAAGGGATGAGATCATTCTGATTTATTTTTTGTCTTTGCGATAAGTTAGTTGTTGCTGTCGTAAATTTTTCTGGGTGTTTAAATTTGTGATTCCAGAGCTTGATTATGCCTGTGGAGGTCTCTTCCGCTCTGAGCATTCGTAGGCGGTAGGGCTTTGTCGGATTAACTGCGTAGCTCTGCTCTAATAAAATTGATCCTGGCTTAAGGTGTTCGATTGCTTTATATCGCAAAAAGATGTGAGCAAAGAATGGTGGGTTGTCTATTGCCTGTTGTTGATTGCTGTACTCGCCACAAAGAAGATTGAGGAATTTTTGAGTAGAATATTCCATTCAAGTTAAAGTGTTGAATAAAAAAGCCCCCTGTATTGGGGGCCCTTGAATTTCAAAGAACTCTTGCCTTAGATGAGGGCGTTAATAGCGTAATCGATATAGCTATTGGCCTCTGTGGCAGCATCTCCACTGAGGCCGTGGTTATTCTTGATATGTCTTAGAGCTTCAACGTACCAAGTGGGTGAAAGCTCAAATGTACGATTAATTTCAGCTAAACCTGCAATCAGGTAATCATCCATTGGGCCGGTACCACCAGCTACAAGGCAATAAGTGATCATTCGCAAGTAGTAGCCGATATCACGTGAACACTTCGCTTTGCCGTCAGCTGTGGAAGCGTAATTCGGGCCTTCCATCTGTGTGGTGAAAGGAAACTTTGTGTATACCGCCTGAGCTGCGCCATTGACAAGGCTATCAGCTTTGCTAGTCAAGCCTTTTGCTGCTTCAAGACTAGCTTTGGCACGATTGAAACGTCCAGAAGCTGCTTGAACTTCTGTGTTGCTCAGGAAACGACCTTGTGAGTCGGCTGCAGCAACCGCTTCGGTGAGAGGGGTTTTCATTGGGAGAGGGAGAGATTAATGGACGTTGAATTGAATGCGCCTGATCAGGCAACGGATGCAGCAGCACGATCAAAATAAGTACCGAGCTCACTACTCAGGGAAGCGCAATCTCCATTGGTAATCCCATTACTATCATTAACGATAGAAAGGGCGGCATCCTTCATCAGGCCCACGCCTGCTGCTACGGATGCTCCGGGGGTCCCTAGTGCAAGGTAAGTCTCGCGAAGACCATTCAAGCAACGATCTTCAAGGACAGATGCGTCACCAGTGAATGCTGCATAGGTGACATAACGGAGGATGATTTCCATGTCACGCAGGCAAGCTGCCATGCGACGGGAGGTATAAGCGTTTCCTCCGGGAGAGATCAGAGCAGGTTGTTGGGCGAAAAGCTCGCGAGCCGCAGTTGCAACGATCGTGGAGGCATTGCTGGAAATGCGGTTCACAGCGTCCAATCGCTTGTTGCTGCCGGAAACCATGGCAGCCAGAGCATCAATTTCACTGGTACTGATGAACTGTCCCCTGGCGTCAGCCTGGGCGACAACCTTGGTGAAGGCGTCGAACATTTTTTACTCCTGCTTGCAATGTCTGGTGAGGTGTCTAAGCACCTGAAAGCTCATCCTAGGGAAGACCTTTCGGGTTCCCGACAATTCTCGCCAAAGGTTGAGGGCTCCCCTGAAAGCGGTTCATAATGTGTAACCCCTGATCGGTTTTGGCGATTATTCAGGCTGGCAATCGACAAAAAATGGTTGCTTATAGATCAAAAAGCACAGTGTGGATGTATGCCTCGGTCCATTCGCTGCCATGAAAGCGAGTCAACATTCCGCGCGCAGGGTCTTTTTCAGCTCGATAATCTGTGTATTTTCTTTGCCCTTGTAGAAGGACCTCGCTGCGCTCATCGGTCACGCGCTCGGCTGAGGCGGCTAGTTCGAGATAGAGGTCTAAATAATCATTGAACGCAGGTCGTACGATGGATTGAATTAACTCGTCGCCCTCCTCTCCAAGGGGCAGTCGAGTCCACAGGAATCCAGGGGAGAAAAAGGGCTGCGCCTCCTCTGGAATTGGCCCTCCATAAGGTAGTTGATCTCGCCAACGCTCAAAAATGGGAATGAGTCGATCCCAAACATGAGTGGTGTGGACCTCGTCTGTTTTGATGGCGGGTTGAAGGTCTAGCGCAAGCAAATGTCCTGCGGGGAGCGTTACCAAATCACCGCCAAAAAAAGGTAAGTCATAGGTGGACTTTGGATTGATCACAAAATTTAAAACAGATGCTGCTGATCCAGCACTTACGCAGGCAGCTCTGACTTGTCTGAATTTCTCTGTTTTGCAAGCCCAGGTCGCTGTCGTGACAGGAATTGATTTTGATTTTGATCCAGTTTGATCTTCGCGTTGTAAAAAACGATCGGGGACTGGGTATGATTCAACATTTAAGCCTTCTAGGCGCTTGATGGCATCTTCAAGAAAGGGTTGCCATGACCATCCTTCGATGTTGACAGGGTCTGTGCTTTTGAATCTTTGATTTGTCATTTGTGAGAGGAGGCGGCGGGGAATAAAAACTCATGGAGGAACCGATTTGACCAGTCTTTCCCGAAATGGCTTGTAAAGAGTCCGTGTGCTGGATCCCGTTCGGCGCTG
>NZ_JAKUHK010000065.1:0-8138 GCF_023630655.1 Synechococcus sp. MU1655
ACAAGGGTGAGTGTGGTCCCCGGTAGGGCGATGGCGACAGCGAGGCCAGGAAACCCGCCGCCAGTGCCTACATCAATGCAGCGACGCGATAGATCGGGGGTGCGTAGCTCTTTGTCGAGAGGCCAAAGACTGTCAAAGACCTGGGCGATCCAGAACTCCTCGTTCTCTACCAAACGGGTGAGATTCACCTTGCTGTTCCAATGGCGCAGCAGGGCTTGTAGCTCTTTGAGTTGCGAGAGCTGGGTGTCATTGGGTTGCCAGCCCAGACAGTGCCATAGGTCAGGCCCGGCATCAGAAAAGCTGTTTGCTTCTGGCATGGCTGCCAGGGCAGCGACTCTTCCTACAATGCACCTTCGTGATTCGGCTCGAACAGGACGTGATGTCGGCCACGACCCATTACGAACGGTTAGGAGTGGGCCGTGGCGTGGACGCCGAGACCTTGCGTCGCGCCTTTCGACGTCTCAGTAAGTCGGTGCATCCAGACACCACAACGTTGCCTGCCGCTGAGGCAGCTCGCCAATTCCAGCTGTTGCGTGAGGCCTATGACCAGTTGGCTGATCCCTCGTTGCGTCGGCTTTATGACGCTCAACTCATCCAGCAGGATCAGCTTTGGCAACAGCAGCACGCTCCGCTGCCCTCTCCTGCAGTGTCTTCTGCAACGGCCATTGGTGAGCGAAGACCACTCTCAGGAGGGGAGTGGTTGTCACTGTTGATGCTGCTTGGGGCCTTGCTTTTGTGTGTATCGCTGGCAGTCGGAGTGGCCTGGAGTCGGGGCATGGAGCTTCAGGTTCAGCCCAGTTGGCTGGTCGCCGAGCAGACTCAAGAGGAGCCGTTGATTCGGGATGTCCTTGATGGTGTCGATGCCTCCAGCAGAAACTCCTTTAAATCAGCATTCGCTGCAGGCTCTTGAGCATTGGCTCCAGCAGCTTGGAGCGCAGCGGCTGGCGGATGATCCGTGTGGCTGGTCCTGGCAGGAACAGGGATGGACGGCTGAGATCCGTCTGCAACAAACGGATCTCGCGGTGATCTGGAGCCCAACGGAAGCACCTCGCCCTTGCGTGTTTCCCTACGGACTGTCCCGTGCCGACGTCGAGGCTGCCCTGCGGCTGGGTCCCTGAGGGCTCAGCTCGGGCTTGTTCAGATCGTTACTTCATGCTCTTGCAAACGGTCGAGCGCTTCGTGGAGAACGGCGTAGCAGTGATCGAGCTGCTCATCGCTAATGCATAGCGGAGGAAGCAGGTACACCACTTGGCCAAGAGGCCGCACCAGGACACCCCGTTCTCTCGCCAGCCTGCGCAGGACCTTCCCAGCAGGGTTGAGGTAGCCCTCTTGGTCGGTGACGACGAGATCAAAGGCTGCGATCGTCCCCGTCAGGCGCACACGCCTGATTCCTGGATGCCGTGCCAACACTTCTAAGCGCGATCGATGCCTCGCTTCGAACTCCAGATACTTGTCAGGCTCTTCTTCGAGCAGATCCAGACTTGCGTTCGCTGCAGCGCACCCCAGGGGGTTGGCGGTAAAACTATGGCCATGCCAAAGGGTCACGCTCGGGTCCTTGCCAACGAAGGCGTCGAAGACAGCGCCGCTGGCCATGGTGATGCCCATAGGAAGGAATCCAGCGGTGAGTCCTTTGGACAACGCCACGACATCAGGTTGGACTCCGGCCCGTTGAGTCGCCAAAAAATCGCCGCAACGCCCAAAGCCCGTAAGGACTTCGTCGGCGATCAACAAGGTTCCAGCGTTGCGAACGCGCTTTTCCACTTCTTGAAGAAAGGTGGGGCGCACCATGCTCATGCCGCCTGCACCTTGGACAAGCGGCTCGAGAATGACAGCTGTGGTTGGTGTTTTGAGGGCTTCTTCGAGCTGATTAAGGGCTGTTAGTTCCTTTTGTTCGACGTGATCGTCGTCCCACCATGTCGCAGGCCATGGGATGCGGGCGACCGGAAACAACAGCGGGTCAAAGGGTTCACTGAACAGGCTGCGAGCTCCCACAGCCATCGCCCCAAACGTATCTCCGTGATAGGCACCGTCGAAGGCGATGATCTGCTGCCTTGGTGCTCCCTTGTTGTGCCACCACTGAATGGCGATTTTGAGTGCCACCTCCACTGCGGTGGATCCGTTGTCTGAAAAAAAGACTCGCTCTAACCCGGTTTTAGCTGCCAACCGATCGGCAAGGCGTTCGGCTTGAGGATGGGTGAATTCGGCAAAAATGACCTGCTCAAGAGTCTCGGCCTGACGAGCAATGGCTTGCGCGATATGGGGGTGGGCATGGCCATGCAAGGTCACCCACCAGCTGCTAATTGCATCAATTAAAGGAGGTCCTTCATCTCGGTACAGAAGGGCTCCTTCTCCTCGAAGCACTCTCTCTAAGGGAGGCGTTGTGGAGACCTGGGTGAACGGAGGCCAGAGGTGTGGATGGTGATGCTGAGGCACTTCGTTATTACAGTTGCCAGTGGATTAATTCGTTTCTGATGAGCTCAGCGGCACATTTCACTGTTTTGTTCTGATTCCGTAGCGATCGGGCCACAGTTAACCCAGCGCACAAGTCCAACTTCGACGTCAGTAAATAACACTAAAATCCCCGCGCAAAGAAGGGCAACAGCCACGGCGACTCCGGTCTGATGGCGATTCATCTCGAAGCCCGTAAACGATTGATCTCGGTTTCGACCTTAGCTTTCACGTTCTGAACATGCCATTGCCTGGCAAGAGCTGCGGCATTGAGTGTCTCCAGTGGTGGGAATTCGCACAGCAACGGGACCTTGCCGAGTTCGTTAAGGGTGTGGGGATTGTCGGCGTGGGGAGGGCCATTAATCACCAGCCCAAGGATCGGAATGTTCCGTCTTCTCAATGCCTCCAGGCTGAGAAGCGTGTGGTTCAAGGTACCCAATTCACTCCGGGCTACCAACACCACTGGAAGCTGCCACCGTTCGAGTTGTTGGATTTGCAGCCAGTGGCGTGTGAGTGGCACCATCAGACCTCCAGCGGTCTCCACCACCAACGGTCCATCTGTTGATGGCAATTGGAGCTGGTTGGGGTCAATGCATCGCCCTTCTCGTTCGGCAGCCCAGTGAGGAGAAACGGGGGCTTGGAATGCATAGGCTTCTTCTTTCCATCGCTCCTTTGGAAGGTCTAGAAGATCGATGACCCGTTGACGATCACCACCACCTTCTGTGCCGCTTTGGACTGGCTTCCAATAGCTGGCCTCTAAGCCTTGAACAAAGAGGGCGCTAACGATGGTTTTCCCAACATCGGTGTCTGTTCCGCAAATCACCAATCGAAGGGGAGGCGTGTTCATCGCTCGATCACCAGGATTTGAATTAACCAGGTCAATCTGACCTGCCCTTCCTCTGAACGATCAGGCCAGTGGGCGCTTAGTTGACGCCACTGCTTCACGCTGAGAGCTGAGCGGGTGCTGGTGCCGGCGCCAATGGTCTGCATAGGCCGCAATAGAGCCGTGATATGGCTTGCTTGTTCGCTGAAGTTGAGCTGTTGTTGTTGCCTGATCTGCTGTTTCGGTAACGAGGCCGTCAACGCGCTGGTTGTTGGGAAACGCAGAGCTGCGCAGGGGACTGCCGCTTGGCGGGCCGCTTCGTGCCACTGCGGGAAGCAACCTGCAACCGGCAGCGCCACAACTAACCAGCCACCTGGAGCTAGACAATCGAACCAGTGCCTCAGTGTTGTACCTGGGTCGGACAACCAGTGGAGGCAGAAGCTGGAGGTGATCAGGGTTGGAGCGTTGTCCCAGAATTGGAAGGGTTGATTTAAATCCCACAGCTGAGTCTGGTCTGGACGGGAGTGGCGGGCCAGCATGGAGGGGCTTCCATCGATGCGTTCCACGACCTTGCCGGGGTTCCGTTGTTCGATGGCATCGGCAAGCAATCCTGTTCCACTGCCGAGATCCAGCCATCGTCCGGATGGAATTGGGAGCCGTTGGCAGTGCCCGGCGAGTCGCCAGGCCATCGCTGTTTGGAGACGGGCGGCCCGGTTGTATTGGGTTGCTGCGCCATCGAAGCTGCGTAGAACCTTGGCCCCCCAGGTGTTGCTCATGTCTCTCCAGGAGCCTGATCAAGCCATCGCTGGATGCGTATCAGCAGCTCTGGCACCAACAATGCATGCCCGCTACCGGGTAGGCACCAGTGTTCTGCTGGATGCTGCAGTCGGGTCTGAACGGCATCGCGCAGCTCTTGTCTTGCGGCTGGCACCACAATCGCGTCTTGGGCTGCCTCTACGACCAGCACTCTTGCTGTTGCTTGCAGCCCCAGCGGTAACTCTGCGCTTGCGATGAGCCGATCTAAGTCGTCGGTTAAGCGTTCACGGCCCTCGCGCGACAGTCCTTCATGGATGGGGCCGCGTGGGAGGCGGTCTGGTGGCGATGGCGCTGCTGCCCGCTTTAAGAAGGTTGTGAGCATCTCAGCTTCAGCTTCGCTATCAAGGCATCGGCGCATGCTCTTCAAACCAGTTTTCAGAGCTCGACCTTTGGGTCCTTGCGGCACAAATCTGGAAAAACTTGCGAGCAAAACCACGTCGGTGGCTTTGGTGAACACGGCATCCGGGAGCAGATGCGGCCCTAGGGAGTGGGCAATCACCACGCGGCGTTGCAGCTCTAAGGGATCTTGATCGTCTTGCCAAAAGGGCATGTGCTCTTGGCGGTTGCCATACCCCCGTTCACCGCTTTGCCAAGACCAACAGTGAGGCTTGAAATGCCGGATCCAGGGCACCCATGAATGGCTGTCTTCGCCCCAGCCGTGCATGGCAATCACCTGTTTCATCGGGATCTACGAGCCCAGAGAGAGGGCGTGGAGCAGTGCGTCCAATGTCCCATCGGGCAGGCTCCGACGCACCACCAGACGGAGTCGGGACGTGCCTTCAGGAACGGTGGGGGGGCGGATCGCAATGCTCAAAAGCCCTGCGGCTTCGAGGATCTGTTGGCGATCGAGAGCTGCTTGGTCTGAACCGATGACCAGGGGCAGAATCGGACCTGTCCCGCCTGGACGCGTCCATCCCGCAGCAGCGAGCGCGGAGCGCCACTGTTTGCTCGTTGCTATGAGCTCTTCCGACCAATGGGGATGGTGTTGTATCAGCCTTAACGCTGCGAGCGCTGCTGCGGCAAGGGGTGGTGCTAACGCCGTGGTGTAACGAAAAGCGCCACTGGTTTGGAGCAGGGTTTCGCCGAGGTCTGCATCACAGGCCAGAAACGCTCCACCGCTCCCAAAGGCCTTCCCAAAGGTGCCACTGAGCAGGGTCACTGCCTTGTTTGGCAGGGCATGGCTGAGGCCACGTCCTCCATCTCCCAAGACGCCCAGGGCATGGGCTTCATCGACTAGGAGTCGGGCAGCGTGGCTCGAGCAGAGCTCTGCCATGGCACTCAGGTTGGGACTGGTTCCCTCCATGCTGAAGAGACTTTCTGTGATCACCAGCGGTTCGTGCCCTGGGTGTCGATCCCGGCACCGCTCCAGCTTGCGGTTCAGATCGATGAGGTCGTTGTGGGCAAAGCGCTGAAGTCGCGCCCCACTGGCTTGCACTCCTGTGAGTAAGGAGTGATGGCAGAGCCTGTCCGCTAGCACTGGCGTATGGCGGTCCGCGAGCGCAAGAACGGCGGCAAGATTGGCTTGAAAGCCGCTCGGGTAGAGCAGAACGCGATCTCGATTTAACCAGTGCGCTAGCCGTTGTTCGAGTTGGTCATGCACCGGGCGGCTGCCGCTCACCAGCCGGGACCCACCGGCGCCCACTCCGCTTCGGTTGATCTCCTCGGTCGCAGCCGAGATGAGCTCAGGGTGCCGAGCCAGATTGAGATAGTCGTTGCTGGCTAAATCCACCAGACAACATGGCGTTTCATCTCCTTGATCGATCGCGTTGACCGGAAGAAGCCCTGATCCATCTGGATTGGGCCTCCAGGTTCGGAGCTGACGTCGGCGTGCTTGAGACGGGCTGCTCATGTTGGTCAGTTTGCTGCTCCCTGCTCGCGCAATCCCTAGGATCCAGCGATGGTGTCACCGGATGTTTCCCAGCTATTTCCATTCCCTTTGGATGGATTCCAGTTGGAATCGATTGATGCCTTGAATCAAGGGCATTCCGTTGTGGTGAGTGCGCCCACGGGATCTGGCAAGACTCTGGTAGGCGAGTACGCGATTCATCGGGCGATTGCCCATGGCCAAAAAGTTTTTTACACAACACCTCTCAAAGCCTTATCCAATCAAAAGTTGCGCGATTTTCGCGAACAGTTTGGAGCGGACAATGTTGGCTTGATGACGGGTGACCTGAGCGTTAACCGCGAGGCTCGAGTGGTGGTGATGACCACCGAGATCTTTCGTAACATGCTGTATGCCGAAGCGGATGGTGATGACGATCCGCTAGCGGATGTGGAGTCGGTCGTGCTCGACGAGTGCCACTACATGAATGATTCTCAGCGGGGCACCGTCTGGGAAGAATCGATCATTCACTGTCCCCCTTCCGTTCAACTGGTGGCGTTGTCCGCCACCGTCGCCAATGCGGGGCAACTAACCGATTGGATCGAGAAGGTGCACGGTCCGACGCGTCTGGTGCTGAGTGATTTTCGTCCGGTGCCGCTGCAGTTCAGTTTTTGTAGCGCTAAAGGTCTCCATCAACTTTTAAATGAACAGGGAACTGGAATTCATCCGAATTGCAAGGTTTGGCGTGCTCCAAAAGGGCACAAGCGCAAAGGCCGTTCGCCAAGGCCGCCGCAGCCGGAAGCACCACCGATCAGTTTTGTGGTCGCGCAAATGGCGGCACGGGAGATGCTCCCCGCCATCTATTTCATCTTCAGTCGCCGTGGTTGTGACAAGGCCGTTCGCGACCTTGGGGTGCAGTGTTTGGTGACGGAGGCCGAGCAGGCCATCATCCGTGAGCGGCTTGAGGCTTACACCGCCGCAAATCCTGAGGCTGTGCGCGACGGCCTTCATGCGGATGCGTTGCTGCGCGGGATTGCATCCCATCACGCCGGAGTGCTTCCGGCTTGGAAAGAGCTCATCGAGGCGTTATTTCAGCAGGGGTTGGTGAAGGTGGTGTTTGCCACCGAAACATTGGCGGCCGGCATCAATATGCCGGCGCGCAGCACTGTGATCGCCTCGCTCTCGAAGCGCACCGAACGGGGGCATCGCCCCTTGATGGCCAGTGAATTTCTGCAAATGGCTGGTCGCGCGGGTCGTCGCGGCTTAGACACGCAGGGTTATGTGGTGACCGTTCAGAGTCGATTTGAGGGGGTGCGTGAGGCGGCCCAGTTGGCCACGAGCCCCTCTGATCCATTGGTGAGTCAATTCACCCCCAGCTACGGCATGGTGCTCAACCTGTTGCAGCGTCATGACTTAGCCAAAGCAAGAGAGCTGGTAGAGCGCAGCTTTGGCCGCTACCTCGCCAGTTTGGATTTGGTCGAGGAAGAAGAACATCTGGCTGAGTTGCGGATGCAGCTGGCTCAACTTCAAGGCACGGCTGGTGACGTTCCGTGGGAAGACTTTGAGGACTATGAAAAACAGCGCGGCCGTCTTCGCGAAGAGAGACGTCTGCTCAGGATTCTTCAGCAGCAGGCTGAAGAAACCCTGGCCCATGAACTCACGACCGCTCTTCAGTTTTCGAGCTTGGGAACGTTGGTGAGCCTCAAGTCACCTCGTCTTCGTGGTGGGGTCACTCCGGCTGTGATCGTTGACAAATGCGATGGCCCCGGGCAGTTTCCGCTTCTGCTTTGCTTAACCCAGGACAACGTTTGGTTGTTATTGCCCTGTCAGGCCGTCGTGAGCTTGCATGCGGAATTGAGTTGTTTGCAGGTTGATGGCGTGGCGCCTCCTGATCTCAGCCGTTCCGGTGAGCTCCGTCATGGCGATCAAGACAGCGGTGGTTTGGCTTTGGCGGTGGCGCACATGGCACGTCGTCATGACATGACCACAGCTCAGTACGACTTGGCGGGAGAGGTGTTGTCTCAAGTTCGCCTGGTCCGGGAGTTGGAAGATCAGCTGGAGGGGCATCCGGCTCACCGCTGGGGCGATCGCAAGCAACTCAAGAAGCACAGGCGACGCATGGAAGATCTTGAACATGAAATCGGTGAGCGCCAGCAATTACTCCATCACCGTTCCAACCGGCACTGGGAGACATTTTTGGCTCTGATTGAGATCTTGAGGCACTTTGGC
>NZ_JAKUHK010000066.1:0-8110 GCF_023630655.1 Synechococcus sp. MU1655
GTTGGTGCCCGTGCCGCCGTCAATGGCGTCATTGCCGTCACCACCGATGAGGATGTCATCGCCTTCTAGGCCTGTGATGGTGTCATCCCCACCAAAGCCATCGATCAGGTCATCATCAGGAGTGCCGCTGAGAACTTCAGGGCCGTCGCCACCGGGGCGAACAGGCGTGAGATCAATCGCTGCTTCTGCGGTAATCCACTGGCCATCCACCAGAATTTGAAGCTGATCGTTTTGTTGCTGGATCGCTTGCAGCTGCTCTGCGCTCAGCTCTTGCCCGAGTAATTGCTGCGCAAACAGCTCACCTTCATCGCCCGGGGTATCAGCAAGATTGAGCACAGCATCCAGGTGATGCCCTAGCTCTTCTGTCAGTACGGCTTGGATTTGGTCTTCACTGGCAGTGTTGAGCCAATCTTGATTGAGATAAATCGTGCTTGTGCTCACTGCATAAGCCGCCGCGGCACCAGGCATTGCTTCTGCTGTAAGGAGCTCAATTGGCGGGAGACCACTGAAATCTCCTGCCGCCCACTCGGCCTCAAGCTGTTGAATCAGGGGCTCTTCATTTCCAATCGCAAGGGCGGCACGGGAAGCTTTGCTAATTGAATTTTCTTGCGCCCAACCAGAAAGTTGCTGATTCCAAGATTGCAATACAGCAGTCAAAGACGAAGTCAAAATTAATTCAAAACCGTTGATTGGCTCAACATTACGCTTCTTATGGATATATTAAATGATAGTTACATTAAGACTTTCTCATCTATATTTCATTCGTTTTCACCCTCCTCTCAGGCGCATGATTTGACAATTTCTCTTTTGCCGTGGGTTCATATTTGGAAGATTATCTAGAGTGAGCTTGGGGCTTTTTGGGGATCCCCCATTTGGGGGATCTTTTTATTTAATTGCTCCCCCAGATGGGGGAAGACAAATTATTAGGGGCTTTCTCGATGTAAAAATGCTTGAAACAACAAGCCCTAGAGCCTGAGCATCCGCTGCTTCCTGACGGGCTGCCCAAGGTGTGCTGACAAGCGGTAGTAGCTCAACAACACGAACTCGGCATGTTGTGTTGGTGCATCTGGCTTGATCTGTATGAGTGTTCTCTCTTGCCTGTTCAGTAGTTAGCCCTCACCGTTGGACTTCTCCTTGTATCGGGCGTAATCAGGCTGCTGCTGCCACATGGGTGCAGTTTGGCGAGATTGCCCATTGGGGTGAGAGCCACTCACTCGAAAGGATGAGTTGAAATCCCTTTTGATCAGCACTTGGAGTTTGTCGATACGGACGGCGGTCTCAGCTGCTCTTGCTCGTGCCATGTCCAAAAGGACTGTTTTGCAGGTTGCAAAGACCTGAGTTGCTTCCGTCTGATTACTTAGGTCTTGACTTCTGTTCGGAGGCTGAAATCTGGTAGGACAATTCTGCGCATGATTCTGCGCACATAATTTGTATTATTTAAGTGTCATTCCAGTGCTGGCAATGAGTCTTGGGCCTTCAAATTCCTGAATGGCATGCAGGGGGTCAGCGGTTCGAATCCGCTTGGCTCCATTTGGATCTCACTCCCTGAGACTGGTGAGTGAGTCTGATTCTTAAGTCTGATCTCAGGTGGTCTAGTTGTTTGACCTTTCCCACCACTTGTGGTGGTGATCTTGAATCTTGCTGTTACTTGCCACAGCGTGTAGCGTAATTCTGTCGAAACTCGAATTTTCTCGATTTAACGATTCGTCTGTGGAATCACGATGATCACCCATCGCCGCAGGCTCTACAAGTCACTAGAGCAGCTGACGGTCTGCTAGTGCACCAGGTGAAACGGTTGGAGATGTCAGTGTCACAGGACTCGGGAACGCTTTCCCCCTGGGCTTGATAAGCAGACGAGAGAAAACGGGATCAACCAGCCGGATCGTGGACAGATAGCCGGTAGTGGATTTCGTTGTTAATTGACAACAATGACTTCGCCTTGGAAGCGCACCCCTGATGCTGCTGAGCAGCTCGGCGTCTCAAGCGACACGCTCAAGCGCCGCCGCGATATCGCTGGTGGATTTTTAGAAAACGGACGCGATTACAACCTCGGTCCGAGCCGCAATTCATCGATCACCTGGAACGTTGAAAACGTACGCAGTGCATTCAATCAGCGCGGTCTCCTTGTAAGAAAGGAGGGTTGATCGTGCAAAAAAAAGACCCCCGCTACGGCAATAGCGAAAGGCCCAATATCGATTTATTTATTCTATTTCAGGAGCACGTCCCTCATCCAACGACCAGCGCACAGGAATTGGTGCTTGAACGCCTGTGCGAGATGGATTTAGAAGCACAGGAGAAAGGGACCAATCCTGATCCCTTTGTTGGTTATGGCAGAGAAACAATGGCGCACATTGCCCGTTGTTTGGTTGCGTTGTCCTTAGAACGAGGCGGACTGGATGAAGCCAGCGTCATTGCGGCTGCGATCTGGATCAGCAGTGTTTGGGCATCCCTTTATGAACGTTATGGGGAGGAATCATGATCAATGATCCCCAGCTTGTTCAGGAGCTTTTTCAGGAGCTTGTTGGCTCTGGACTGCCTCCAGAGATCCACGACCAGCTTGGCTACTGCAGCGTCACTGTTCTAGAGGCAAAGAAACTTACTGGACATGAGCAGGAGGGGTGGGTTGTTCCGTACCGAGACCCTGATGGAAAGCCATATCAGCACAACGGCAAGGACTTCTATCGCCTAAAGCCACACGGATTCAAGGACGGATCTCCTAAGTATCTCAGTTCTGCAAAAGCTGGCTGTAGGCCCTATTTCAGCCCACTTTTTCCTAACGGTCACCTTGAAACAGGGCGGAACCTATTCATCACTGAGGGTGAAAAAAAGACTGATTGTTTGAATCTCAACCACGTTCCAGCCATTGGCTTGTCTGGTATTTGGTGCTGGAAAGACCAGCGGTCGGGAGAGTCACAGCCAATTCCTGAGCTCGAGTCGATTGATTGGAAACGAAATGTGTATGTGATTTTTGACTCAGACCTGACTCTCAAACCTCAGATCCAGGCGGCACTCGTTGCACTTTGCACCTGGCTCGCGAATCAAGCTGGTCATCCCTTTATCCCCAAAGTTATTCAACTTCCTTGTGAACTGAATGGTGACAAAAACGGTACTGATGATTTCATCGTGCGGCATGGGCTCGAGGCTTTGTACCGGCTGGTCAAGATTGCGCAGTCTTCTGGCGAGTGGACGTTTGATAAAAAGGAGGAAAAGTACTTTTTTACTTTTACCTGGACGCCAGAACCAAGCAACATTCACTACGTTGCTACACCATTCAGCACGGTCTTAAAAGAGCACTACGCCGAACATCCATCTTTTGGCACGTATGAATGGATTGGCAACCATTGGAGCCGAATGGAAGACCGTAAGCCCCTCATGAGGCCCATCCATCAGCTGATGGATGAACACGACTTTCATGCTCGCGGCAATGGCCGCATGAACTCCATCCATGACCAGATCACAGCCTATTTAGAGGTCAGAAATTGGGATAACGAAAATCTGGTGGCCTTTTCCAATGGCACTCTTGATTTAAACACCAAAGAGCTGTTGCCTGGTCACCGGCAAACCGATCGGCTCACTTTTTGCTTTCCGTTCAATTACGACCCGGAAGCAGAGTGTCCCCAATGGCTTGATTTCATCAAGAAGACCTACACCAAGGCTGATGGCACGCCCGATCCAGCTGTTGTGAATGTGCTCAGGGCCGCATTCCGTTGGACGATTTGTTCTAAGCCGGTTGATGCGCCTTTCCCCTATGAAGTTGCCTTTGATGTTGGCGGCCCTAAGGGATGCGGTAAGGGCGTGACATCCGAGGTGTTGCGGGCACTGAATGGCGGGAGTCATGGCGTTGGGACACTTAGATCCAAAATGTTTGGTGATCCGGATTCATTGGCCAGCTTGCTGAATAAGAAGGCCGCGATTGATTTCGATAGCTCCGGAATTGTGACGGATCCAGGATGCTTCAACAGCATCGTTAGCAATGAACCGGTCCAGATTTGGATTAAATATAAGAACAAGTGCGATGCCCGCTTGGGTTGCGTGATCTGGCGTTTTTATAATGATCAGCCGCGTGTTGCTGATGATGGCGGGGTGGAAGGAATGTCCCGCAGGATTATTACTTTCTCTATTCCATTTTCGGTTAGCAACAAGGACCCGCACCTAAAGCAAAAGCTCATGGAAGAGCTTCCTGGGATTTACCAGTGGGCCATGACTATGAGCAAGGAGGAGATGGCACAGGCATTTGCCGGTGCAGGCGAAGTGGAAAGCCTTGGAGCAGCGTCCGTCGATGCACAGCTGGATGCCAACCCTTGGCTGCAGTATCTGATTGAAATCTATCCGACTGGAATTAATGCAATCTCCGCGCGGAATCTCTATGTCCGTTACCGGGAATGGTGTGAGGCAGAAGGGCGTAAACCGATGAGTAATACCAGGTTCGGTAGAAAGCTGAGAAGGGTGGAGGGTTACCGGCAAACCCTCCACAAACGCTCCACCAAACACTGCACCGTGTACGACATCAAGCCACTTAAGGATGTTGATTGGGCTGACTTCTTTGGGATCAAACGTGGTGGTGGAGAGTCCAACCCGCCACCGGTGGAGCGTTCAGAGGCCAACCCACCACCACCAGAACAAAGCTATTGCAATGGCTCTGGATCAAAGGTGGAGGGTATGGATAGTTCAGAGCAGCCTCAGTTCAATGGTTCTGATGATGTTGTTTCTGTCCCTATAGAGAAAAGTGTTGTAAATAACCCTCCACACCCTCCACCGGGCACATGCACCGCGCGTGTTCAAGCCTCGATCAAGGCTGGATGTTGCAAGGAAGAGGAGATTCTTCAATGGTGCGCTGCCCGGAATTTGAACCTGAGCCGCACAGAGTGCCGAAGAGTGATGAAACGCCTAGAGCAGGAGGGAGTTGTGTCAGAGCTGGTCTGTTAACGAGACCAGTGCTGGGGAGTGTTGATGAGCACTTCTCCTGAGATGTTTTGCCGTTGTCCCTCAATAATTTGCGTAACCCAAGCCGAACATTGGATGCAGATCTTGCATTTTGTTTGAGCAATAGCTGAAATCGACTGCGGCAGATAGGATCTGGGCTGACGAACAAAGTGAAGGAATCCTGAGAGAAACCTTAGGAAATACTTTAAAGTCTTAGAAGTCCAAGGTAAGTCTTGGGCTGCTTCTTGCGATAACGCCTGCAATTGATTGATGTTGAATCCATCATTTCTGACGCTGCTTGAAATCTGGCAAGCCCAGCTGAAGGCTTGGGCTGCGGAAGGAGCGATCAGCAGGGCAGCAGGAAGTGCACTTGCCTTGGAAGGGGAGCAGTCACGGCTTGAGGAGCTGGAATCAGCCATGGCTGCAGGTGATTTCAGCGAATTGCCACCAGTTGAGCTGCTACCTGCCACATCGATGCCGGGTGCTGCGGGAGCTTATGCAGCAAGCACGGGAACCGTTTATCTCAATCAAGATTGGTTCAAAACTGCCAGTGAAGAGCAAATCCAGGCCGTACTGACAGAAGAGCTGGGGCATCATTTGGATGCTCAGTTCACTGAAGTGGATACTCCTGGGGATGAAGGTGAATTATTTGCGCGGCAATTGCTCGGTGAAGAGCTGAGCTCAGAGCAGCAGCAAGCAATCCAGCTGCAAAACGATCAAATTCAAATCCTGGTGGATGGGCAGAAGATTAATGCAGAAGCATCTCAATTTAGCTGGCCACAACAAGTAGGTGGTTCCGCAAATGTAGATAGTAATGACATATATGCTCTCGCTGATGGCTCTTCGTTGATTACTGGAAGCTTTCAGGGGATGGCACGCTTTGGGGACAAAGTACTCACTTCTACAACGCAAGATGAGGAAGATATTTTTGTTGCTAAATTGAATCCTGATGGATCTTTTGCCTGGGTAACACAAGCTGGTGGATCTGAGGATGATGGCAGCAATAGTATTACCGCTCTTAGTGATGGCTCCTCAATCATTACTGGTTACATTGAGGGTACGGCTAGGTTTGGTAATGAAATAATTTCTAAAAGCAATAGCTCTAGTGATGTCTTTATTGGAAAGTTGAATCCTGATGGATCTTTTGCCTGGGTTGTTCAAGCTGGTGGCGATGAATCAAACATCAATGGCAGGAGTATTTCTGCACTTAATGATGGATCTTTGCTTTTACAAGGATATTTTGATGGCACAGCTGTTTTTGGAGATATATCTATAACGGCTGAAAATTCTGATAAAGGAAATGTTTTCATTGCCAAGTTAAATCCTGATGGTGGCTTTGCTTGGGCGACTCAAGGACCACCTACTTCAGAATTTGCTTCGTCAAATAATTTCGCGACATTTGCGGATGGATCATCGCTTATTACTGGCTCCTTCAGGGGCATTCAGTCTTTTGGAGATATTACACTTACATCTACAGAAGAAGGAGAAGAAGCAGATGATTTTTCTAATGATGGCTTCTCGGATGATATCTATGTTGCAAAGCTAAGTCCTAATGGAGAATTTGTTTGGGCCAGTCAATCTGTTGGACCTGGAACTGAGGAAGCTAGGGGGATTTCGACTTCGAGTGACGGCTCCTCAATAATTACGGGATACTTTAAGAGTAAAAATGATACGCAAGCAGCTGGCTTTGGCTCAACGCTTCTCTCTTACAAAGGATCTTTTAGTCAAGAACTGTTCGTTGCTAAACTCAATACCAATGGAGATTGGGAATGGGCCTCTCAATCCTTTGGGAGTCAGGAAAATAGTGGCAAAGATGTTTCAACACTAAGTGATGGATCTTCACTTGTTACTGGATATATAAGTGGAACCACTGGCTTTGGAAGTACAGACCTTATTAAAGAGGAGAGTGGCGAAGAGAATGTTGTAATTGCAAAATTGAGCCCTGATGGAGAATTTGAGTGGGCTACTCAAGCTGGAGGAAGTCTATCTGACTACGGCAAAAGTATCACGCCATTAGCAGATGGTTCATCTCTAATATTTGGAGAGTTTGGTGATACTGCCAGTTTTGGTGATGTATCTCTTGTCTCCGAAGGTGATTTGGATCTATATGAAGATGCGAGAAATGGTTTTATTGCAAAATTGAATGCTAATGGTACATGGGCTTCTTCTGAATTGGGTGATGAAGTTTCAGATACAACAGCACCAACACTGATTTCTTATGAACTCTCATCTTATAACTTTGATCTATCAAATGGCGATGTCACTATTGATGTCTCTGCTCAAATTACTGATGACATCAGTGGCGTATTTGACGGGACTTATGCCAACGGTAATGGGGGCAGTCCCTCCCAAGCGCGATGGCGTAGCCCTAGTGGTAATCAATTCCTTGATGCAGGATATTTTTCTACTCCTTCAACAGGCAATTTCCTAGATGGAATATATACAGATCAAACAGTTCTAGATGCAAATTCTGAGATAGGTACCTGGACACTCGATTATTTCCTTTTGGCTGATGAAGCTAGCAATTTAAAATCTTTAAACAAAGATGAAGTTGCAGCATTAGGAATCCAAACAACCTTTGAAGTGTCTGATGGATCCAAGGTGGATCCAACGAAATCAGTAATCAGAGGTAACAGCCTTTACACCATCGTTGATGGTCCCACATGGGAAGAAGCAGAGGCGAATGCGAATGCTTTAGGCGGTCACTTGGTGACCATCAATGATGCAGAGGAGAATGACTGGTTATTTAATGCATTTGAAATCCAAAACGAACGATATTTAGATGTCGGAGGGCAGCTTTATCTCACTGGCTTTACAGATCGAGAACAGGAAGGTGACTGGAGATGGATTAGTGGAGAAGCAGTAACGTACACAAATTGGGCTGTAGGTGAACCAAATAACAGTTATAATGGGGCTCCTGAAGACTTCATGCATCTCGGATGGGCTGCTAATAGGAAGTGGAATGATGTGCCTTCTAACTTCGAATACAGTCCCGATACGGTCGGAATAGCAGAAACCCCCTTCATCCGGCGTGGTGATTCTGCCTATGTAATTGTCGAAGGTCCCACATGGGAAGAAGCAGAGGCGAATGCGAATGCTTTAGGCGGTCACTTGGTGACCATCAATGATGCAGAGGAGAATGACTGGTTATTTAATGCATTTGAAATCCAAAACGAACGATATTTAG
>NZ_JAKUHK010000067.1:0-8084 GCF_023630655.1 Synechococcus sp. MU1655
TGGATTAATCGCCAGCGGCTAAGACGGCGTCATCTCAGCCTGCACACGCGCCTCGTTCTACGCACCTCTGGTCTTCTCATCCTGATCGGAACCTTTGGATTAATGCTGACGGAATCACTGTCGATGGGCCATGTGCTCACAGGCATGGGATGGGGGGAACGGTTAATGAGCGCTCTTTTTGAATCAGTGAGTTCAAGGACCGCTGGATTCACCACGGTGCCCCTCTCTTTGAACAGCATTTCCGATTCAGGCCTGTTGTTGGTGATGACCCTGATGTTCATCGGTGCCAGTCCCGGAGGAACAGGCGGGGGAATCAAAACCACAACGGTGGCAGCCCTCATGGCCGCGACGCGCTCCACCCTGCGAGGTCACAATGATGTAGTGATTCGCCATCGACAGATCTCCGACAAAGTCGTGCTGCGCGCGTTGAGCATCACGGTTGCCTCCCTTCTTTTCGTCCTGGGGATGGCTCTTTTATTGGCATTAAGCAGCAACCTCAGCGGAGAAGAACCGTTCACATTCCTGGAGCTGGTTTTTACGTGTGTTTCGGCGTTTGCCACCGTTGGATTGGATCTAGGTGTCACACGCCAACTCGCTCCTTTTGGTCAATTGGTGCTCGTGATGGGAATGTTTGTGGGACGCCTCGGAATCCTCTTGCTGTTAAGCGCCATTTGGGAGAGTTTTAACCGCGGACATCTGCAGCGCGAGAATCGCGTTGGTTATCCCCGTGAGGATCTCTATGTCTAATCACCGATCCCAGGGAGCAGTGCAGTGAGGGAGTGGTGGCATTGGTCCCAATCCAACCCAGCAGCCCCTTCAAGTTTTGGGATTGTGGGGTTGGGTCGTTTCGGAAGTGCTGTCTGCAAGGAACTGATGCAAAACGGTGCTGAAGTGCTTGCTGTTGACCGTTCCTCCAAGGCCATCGAGGAACTACGCCAACTCGAGCCATCGATCGAAGCCCGCATCGTGGATTGCACCGATGAAGAAGCGCTTCGCGAAGCGGGGATCCTTGATATGGAAACCGTGGTTGTCGCCATCAGCGAACCCATCGAAGCCAGCATCACGGCCACCCTCATTGCCAAAGACAGTGCAGGAAGCAAGGTTCGGCGCGTGATTGCACGCGCAACCAGCGATTTGCACGAAAAAATGCTCAAGCGAGTGGGAGCCGATCGGGTGGTCTTTCCCTCTCGCATGCAAGGCGAACGGCTGGGTGTGGAATTGGTACGCCCCAACCTGATGGAACGACTCGAACTCGATAAGCATCATTCGATTGAAGAAATCAAGGTGCCTGGCCGGTTCGTGGGGCGCTCGCTGCGAGACCTCAACCTGCGCAAGAATTTTCGCGTGAATGTTCTTGCGGCAGGTCCGGCGAAAGAACTCATGGTCAACCCACCGGCGTCCCATGTGCTGCAAAACGGGCACGTTCTCGTGGTGATGGGTTTAACCGACGATCTACAAGAGCTTCCGAAAACCTGAGTCATGCGCGTTCTCGGATTGATGAGCGGCACAAGCGCCGATGGCGTGGATGCTGTCCTTGTCGAACTCTCCGGGTCCGCCGACCATCCCCGTTGGTCACTGCTGCGGTCTGCCTCGCTGGACTATCCAAGCTCGACACGACAACTGATCTTGGCCGTGAGCCAAGGCGAAGCCACAACCGCCGCCTCTCTCCTCAATCTTTCCGAAACGATCACCAAGATTCAGGCCACAGCAGCTGTTCAGTGCGACCCAGAGGGAGAGGCGCAGCTGGTGGGATGTCATGGCCAAACCCTTTGGCATCGCCCCCCCAACCGATCGAAAACTGGCGCACTTGAGCGTGGAGCGAGCTGGCAGATGCTCCAAGCACCCCTGCTAGCGCAACTACTGAAACGCCCTGTGATCTTCGACTTTCGGGCGGCCGATCTGGCCCTCGGAGGTCAAGGAGCACCTCTTGTTCCCAAAGCTGATGCGGCCCTTTTGGGACGAACCAAAGGTTGGAGAGCGTTGCTGAATTTGGGTGGCATCGCCAACCTCACCCTCATTCCACCTGATGCAGGTCCTGATCGAATCCAACCCGTCAGGGGGTGGGATTGCGGCCCTGCTAATAGCTTGATCGACCTGGCGATGGAGCAGTTCAGCGAGGGGAAGGAAAGCTGCGACCAGGGCGGCCGCCTAGCAGAGACTGGTCATTGCGATGAAGCCTTAATTCTCCGCTGGCTTGCTGAGCCTTACTTCCAGCTCAGCCCTCCCAAATCCACAGGTCGTGAAGTCTTCGGCCGAGACGATCTAACGAGGCGTCTTCAGGAGATGCAAGGACGGCCGATCGCCAATCAAATCGCGACGCTCACAGCCTTCACAGCCGCCGTTGTCGCACAGGATCTGCAACAGCTCTCCAACCAAAACCATCCCCTCCCTATCGAGCTGTTGGTTGCTGGAGGTGGCAGCCAGAACCTCACGTTGATGCGAGAACTCAACAAACGCTGCCGAGGTCTAAGACTGCGTCGCAGCGACGAGCTTCAACTCCCCAGCCAAAGCCGTGAAGCCATCGTGTTTGCTCTGTTGGCATGGTGGCATCACCTGGGATATCCAGGAAATGCACCAGCGATCACGGGCGCACAGCACGAGGTCGTCCTCGGAGTACGCGTCAATCCGGCTTGATTGCGCAGCAGCCGCGCAGTGAAGGCCGTATCCCAGTCAAAAAAGAGCTACAAAAGCCCCTGGAGTCAAGCTGGATCAACTCGGGCGGTGAAGTCTGACGCGACGTGGTGCGCCCCGTAGCCGACCGGTTTGCTTCGACTCAAGAGCACTGCGCAATTGCTCTGTTGACGACTGATGTGCATCGGCGACTGGAGCTGACACCTGCCTGTCACCTCCCTGTTCGTATCGCTGAACCCCTTGCTGAATCAACACCTTGGCCATGTTGCTGACCGTGCGCGATTCCTCCTCAGCCAACGCCGTCAAGCGGAGGCAAAGGTCTTCGGGGAGCACCACCTGAATACGAGGTGACTTTGGCTTCCCACTGGATGAGTTTTGGCGAGTGGCCACGACTCAGAAAGAGGCAGAGCTACTTAAAAGTGTACAGAGATGTGCAAGGGTAGTATCCAGCACTATGCTGCTGTCACGGATCAGATCTCTGATCCAACTGCAGGCCAGGCCCTCGGCCCACCCATTCCAGGAGTGCCATGACCCATTCCCAAAGACCGGACGTCAGCTCCCCCCAGCTACCAATCAGTAGCAAGCAGGCCCCTCGTCAAAACAAGCGTCAAAGCAACGACCGTCGCAAGACTCGGCGCCCGAGCCGAACCCCTGAAAACAGCGAAGTACTGGTTTCGGCTGTCATCAGCACCTACCTGCTCACCCATCTCCATCACGTGCTCCAACGCGCTGAATACGGCGCCGTTCAAGACGGACGCCGATCACAAGCAGCCAATTACGCCCAGCTGCGCAAAGTGCTTTGTATGGATGCCCGCAGCATGGAAGACGCGTCAGCCTCTGGGCTCAAAGCAACGGAGCTCGACCAAGCTGCATAGGGAGCTGCATCGGGAAGGGATGGCAGTTCGTGGTGGCGTGAATAAGGTTTCGTCAGAAGCATGACGATCATGTCCAACGCAGCTGCGCTGTACGCACGCATTGAGAATGATCAAAACCTCAGCAAGGGGTTATTCAGGCAGGCACTTCAAAATCCTTCAGGGGCCCTCGATTCCATCTGCGAAATCGGCACTCAACTCAACTTGCCTGTCACGCTCCAAGAGGTGAAGGAACACATCAACAATCTCGACGATGAGATCACCAAGCAATGGCTGATCAAGGCGAGGGGGGGGCTTTAATGTCTTCTGCTTCATTGGAGTCCTTGGACTCCAATGATTGGCCAGAGGGCGCGAAGGCTGGCTTGGGCGCAGAACGTTCTCGCACTCCGCCGCCGCCTGCCCAACTAAAAAACAACCAATAACTAATCACGGCAAGACCGGCTGCCACCACAAGGGCCGTGACTTGCTCCAGTCGACGCATTGAGCCTGCTCCCAGCTCCAGCAGTCTGCCTGGAAACCCCGACACGGGATGATGGGTTTTCCCTGCCTCCACTCCGTGCTGCGACTTGAGCGAGTCGGCAAGATTTATCCCACCGGAGAAGTTCTGCGGGATGTGACCTGGGAGGTCAAACCCGGAGACCGCATCGGCCTTGTTGGCGTGAATGGAGCAGGGAAATCAACCCAGCTAAGGCTGATTGCTGGCATGGAAGAAGCCAGCAGTGGCCAAATCGTGAAACAAGGCGAGCCAAAAATCGCTTACCTGCAGCAAGAATTCGATGTCGACCCCAGCCGCACGGTGAGAGAAGAGCTGTTTCAAGCCTTTGGCGAGGCCGCCATCGTGCTGGGCAAACAAAAAAAAGTTGAATTGGAGATGGCGGCCGAACGCGCGGCGCTCGATCCCGATCATCTCGACGAGCTCATTCACGAACTAGGGCGACTGCAGACCCGGTTTGAAGGACTGCATGGCTACGAGCTCGATGCACGAATCGACAAATTGCTCCCCACCATCGGATTCAAACTCGAGGAGGCAGACCGCCTGGTCTCGGACTACTCCGGCGGCTGGCAAATGCGACTGGCACTGGGAAAAATCCTCCTTCAAGACCCTGATCTTCTTCTCTTAGACGAGCCAACCAACCATCTCGACGTCGAAACGATTCAGTGGCTCGAGGGATATCTCATCGAACAAAAGGCGGCATTGGTCGTGATCAGTCATGACCGTACGTTTCTGGATCGTGTCTGCAATCAAATTGTGAGCACGGAGCGAGGCGTCTCGAGGGCCTACCTGGGCAATTACACCTCGCACCTCGAACAAAAAGCACTCGAGCAAGAAGCCTCACAAGCAGCCTTTGAACGGCAGCAGAAAGAGATCGCAACCCAACAGGCCTACATCGATCGATTCCGTGCCAGTGCAACGCGCAGCACCCAGGCCAAAAGCCGAGAAAAGCAGCTGGACAAGGTGGAGAGAGTGGATGCCCCGGTTGAGTCGGTGAGCGGACCCAGCTTCCGCTTTCCCCCCGCACCACGATCTGGTGCACAGGTGGCTGTCATCGACAACTTGACCCATTGCTACGGGGAAAACATCCTTTTCATGGAAGCTGATCTCGAAATCGAGAGAGGTGATCGGATCGCCTTTGTGGGTCCCAACGGAGCCGGAAAGTCCACCCTGCTCCGATTGATCATGGGCGTCGAAACTCCTGATGAAGGTTCAGCAAGACTCGGGGAGCACAACATCGTTGCCAGCTATTTCGAACAAAACCAGGCAGAAGCCCTTGATCTCACCAAAACGGTGATTGAGACCATGTTCGAAGCCGTTCCTGATTGGACACAAACTCAAGTGCGCTCATTACTGGGGAGTTTCTGTTTCAGTAACGACAGTGTTTTCAAGGAGGTTGCCAAACTTAGTGGCGGAGAGAAAGCACGCCTTGCCCTTGCCCTGATGTTGCTCAGTCCCTGCAATTTACTGGTTCTCGACGAGCCGACAAACCATCTCGATATTCCTGCGAAACAGATGCTTGAAGACGCACTATGCGACTACGAAGGAGCCGCTTTACTGGTATCGCATGACCGTTACTTCATCTCACGTGTAGCAAACAAAATCGTGGAAATTCGCGATGGTGAGCTCGTGACATATCTGGGAAATTACGCTTACTACCAAGATAAAAAGGCTGAGGAAAGGGCTGAAGCCGAGACCAAGCGACTGATTGCCGAGAAAGAAGCCAAGCGCAAAGCGAATCAGGCAAAGCAAAAAGAGCGCGCTTCCCGCAAAAAGAACGCTGCTTAGCCAGGGTTCTCAGCAGTCGCAAGATGAAACTTCACACTTGCTTAGGCAGGAAAACTCATTTCTCTTTACCAGTTCAGACGGTGTGGATAAGCTGACATCACTGATCCCCAGTCGGCTATGAACAACACGCAAGCACGTCATGTCACTGCCGCTGGGACACCTTCGTCCATGACTGAAAGCGCTGAGCATGCACAGGCTTGGGACGCCGTCGAGACCTATTTCGAGTGCATCACAACTTGCTCACTCGATGATGGCGAATGCATTACCCGTTGCGTAGAGCAACTCAAAGACACCGACGGCTAAATATTAAATACGAGATAACTATCAACGCAAAGATGTCATCTCAATGGGCGTAATTGCAAGCGTCATACGTTTACCAGACCGCATGACTTCAAGATTCAAGGGTCGATCCACTCCATGTCGATCGATCTCCGAAACAACTTCAGAGGGATTACTGATCGATTGACCATTGATTGACACGATCACGTCATCAACTCGCAAGTTTCCACGATCGGCGGGGCCACCTGGGACGACTGATCGAATCACAGCTCCAGGAGGAGCAGTTGCCCCTGGCCTGGGGGCAGGAACCGTTGAAAGCCCCACACCCACAATGGGGTGACTCGCCCTTCCCTGCTTGACGAGCTGACTGGCGATCGACCGTGCCCGATTGATGGGAATTGCAAAACCGAGACCTGCCCCTGGTCCTGACCGCACGAGGGTATTGATTCCAATCACATCACCACGGGCGTTCAACAACGGGCCACCCGAATTACCAGGGTTAATCGCAGCGTCTGTCTGGATGAGATCAAGACGCTTTCCTGAAATGCCCAGTTGTGACATGTTGCGATTGAGGTTGCTGACAATTCCCATCGTCACTGTGTTCTCAAGGCCAAAGGGATTGCCCACAGCGATAGCCCAATCCCCCACCTGAAGACGATCTGAATTGCCCAAGGGAGCCGTAGGCCATGGCCCTTTTGTTTCCAACTGCACAACGGCCAAGTCGGTTAGAGAGTCCTGCCCAATCACCCGACCAGCGACACGTCTGCCATCAGGCAGTCCCACTGTTACTCGATCCGCATTCTCCACGACATGAGCGTTGGTTAGAACCAAGCCTTGTTCATCAAAAATCACGCCACTGCCCTGCCCCCGCTCAACCCTTGAACGCGGAGCCGATTGAGATTGCATCCCAAAAAAGCGGCGGAGGAATGGATCCGCCATCAAGCTCCGAGGCAGTCCATTTCCAACCGACGCCCTGACAGTTCGCTGCGTTTCAAGAGTGACAACAGCCGGTCCGCTGCGCGCGACAGCTTGCGCAACGAACGAGGTCGGCGCAACGGCCTGTGCAGCCCCTGCGGCGAAGACTCGAGGCGGTTGCATCAGCATCCCGGGGAACGTCAATGCACCAGCGCAAACCAATGGGAGCAAAGGATTAGACACCGCCATGGCCGCGATTTCATCAATGTGATGAGTCCCATGACCTTAGGCATTGAATTCCTACAAAAACAGACCCATGTCCGGCGATTTCATGACTGGATACGACCGGGGTCCGCCAAATCAACGTCCGTTTGCCCAAAAGGAGCGATGATGGATTCGATGGTTCGGCCCATCTCCGAGTTCTGCGGTGATTGCCATGTTCAGCAGCCTGTTTCCTTTTGTCTATGGACTGATCTTCATCATCCTGTTGTGGCAAGCCTTTCGCGTGATGGGACGTGGATTCAATGCTGCCGGCAAACCTTTTGTGGCTGAGAAAGTCGTCGACCGGACAGGTCGGCTGACGATTCATCCTGAGCTCCTTGATGGAGACGGACGCCTCACGGAGGAGGATCTTTTGACCGTGCGATTTGGCGGCGATAGTGAACCTCCAAATCCAACTTCGAACCCCGGTGAATAAGTTGGGTTGATGGCAACTGCTTGAGTTGTCCTATTGACTCGTAAAGGGGACTCCTAGGTGGATCAACGAACACGGATTGTGGCTGCGGTAATCAAATCCGTGAAACTGCCGCCCCGCTTCCGCTTAAGGCTGTTGAAAGAAGATCCTGTTCGCCTTGAACTCAGCCTGACTCCTGCCTACGGGAAAGACCCCATTCAGGTGGGACTGGTCGAATCGTTGGATCTAGTGGCGCGCCGAGATCGGGAAGGCCGCATTCCACGAGATCTACAGGGCACATGGGACTGGACTGTGCGTCATCGCGATGTCAGCACGGGCGGCTGGAACCCCTATCTCAAGGAGGCATTGCAAACCATGTTTGAAACAGGGCTCCCCGCCATTGTTTATGAAGAGCTCACGGGAGAGGAATACC
>NZ_JAKUHK010000068.1:0-8007 GCF_023630655.1 Synechococcus sp. MU1655
CGATTGGTGTCCCTAGCCGTTGCAGGCCTGTCTTCAGGAGGGGAATTGCGTCTGCTCACGGGAGGAGTGGAGGCGTTTTGACGCGTGCTTGGGGAGTAAGCGGCATCTTCGGGCTCGCGTCGCAGTGGGCTGCCTTGAGGAATGCCAGGTGTCCCATCTAGGCCGCTACCGCTCCGAGCTGACCCTGGAGCGCGCTGGTTTAAGCCAGCCGCCCCATCAGAGGGGCGGGATGAGGCGGCAGGCCTTGATGACGCAACTGCGGTAGGCCTGGACCCTCTGCGCTGATCCTGGCGTTGGCTGCGGCGCTCTCCAAAGCTTGGGCCACTCGGTGCAGAGTCCTCACTGCGACCGAACCGAGCCATGCGTCGATCTCGTTCGCTGCTGTCTGACCAATCGGAGGCGGGATCGGAACGCTGACGGCTCCGACTCGCTGCCTGTTCAGGGATTGCAGCTCGCGAGGTGCGACGCGGGCGATAAAAATCTTGTTCAGGCCTCTCGTCTTCATCCAGCCCTTGGCCTCCAAATCGCCGACGAATCGGCTGGGGCTCGTCGAAGCGGTCGTAGGGATCGTCGTAGCCACCGCGCAGACCTCCAGCGGGGCTGTTGGCTTCAGGCTCGTCATCGAAATAGGCGGAGCGTCTTGCCTGTTCCGCTGAAATCCCCCGAAGGCGAACGCTTTCATAGGCAAAAAACACGGTGGTTCCTGCCAACAAGAACTGCCCAAACTGGAGAATTGGATCGAGCCGCCAGCCCTGGAAGAAAAGAATTCCTCCGCAGAGCAAGCCGATTGCCGCGAAAAATACGTCGTAATCACGGGCGAGAGCAGGCTTGAAACTGCGCATGAAGTAGAGCAGTGCCCCACCTACAGCCAGCACAATGCCAACAATGCTGGCCCAATTCAGACTGGCATTAACCACAGTGAAGCTCTCTGATAACGACCTGCGTGGAACCGAAGCTCGGGTCGAGTGAGCTCAGTCTACGGAGCGTGAAAGGGTCTTCAAAGTTTGCGATCAACCTGGTCGGTTTGGCTGAGAAAAAAGAGTCCAATAGATGCAGGGATCACAACGATCGCGACACCAGCAACGAGGCTGGTCAGAAAATTGGAGAGGGAAGGCGTCATAGGGGTTAGGACCGAATGCGTTCAGCGAGGCCTGATTCGCTGCGATTTTAGGGATCAAGGTCAAGTTTCTACGATGACGGCACCATTGCTTAGGGCTTTGTGACGCCAACGCTTGTCGCCATCCTTCCGCCTCTCAACTTGGCACTTGGTTTGCTGTTGGCTGCATGGACCCTCGCATTCCTCGCGCGCATCGTGCTCACTTGGTACCCGCAGGTGGATCTTTCCAAAGGCTTTTGGCCCCTTGTGGCCTGGCCCACTGAGTCGATTTTGGGGTTGACCCGCCGAGTTATCGCTCCGATCGGGGGCGTGGATGTCACTCCTGTGATCTGGGTTGGGCTGCTCAGTTTGCTTCGGGAGCTGTTGGTGGGTCAGCAGGGTTTGCTCTCCCTGGTGTTGCTCCGCGCCCAGTCCATTGCCTAAGCGCTTTTGGAGAGCACTGGGCATCCTTGTTGCTCTGATCTAGAGCATCTCCTCTTCAACGAATTTGGTGTGCACGTCGCCCGCTTGGAATTCAGGGCGGTCGAGCATGCGCAGATGGAAGTCCACCGTTGTTGGGATCCCTGTGATGGCGCACTCGTTGAGCGCTCGTTTCATGCGTTCGAGTGCGGCTGGGCGATTGGGAGCCCAGATGATCAGCTTGCCGATCAGGGAGTCATAGAAGGGCGGGATGTCGTAGCCCGTGTACACGTGACTATCGACGCGTACCCCAGGGCCTCCAGGGGGTAACCAACCCGTGATCCGTCCGGGGGCTGGCCGGAAATTGTGCTGCGCATCTTCGGCATTGATTCGGCATTCGATCGCATGCCCGTTCATATGAATGTCTTCTTGGCGGATGCTGATCGGTTCCCCGCCGGCGATGCGTAGCTGCTCAGCAATCAGGTCGATCCCCGTCACCATTTCCGTGACGGGATGCTCCACCTGGATGCGGGTGTTCATTTCCATGAAATAGAACCCACCATTTCGATCCAGGAGGAATTCCACCGTGCCGGCACCCTCGTAATCGATGCTGCGCGCCGCTGCGACCGCCGCTTCTCCCATGCGAAGACGCAGCTCAGGGTCAAGGGCCGGGCTTGGCGCCTCTTCGAGAAGTTTCTGATGACGTCGTTGGATCGAGCAGTCTCTTTCTCCCAGATGGACCACGTTGCCGTGACGGTCCGCCAGGATCTGTACTTCGACGTGCCGGGGGCGGTCGATGAATTTTTCCATGTACAGCCCTGGATTCCCAAACGCTGCATCGGCTTCCCCTTGCGCCGCTTTGTATAGCTTTACCAATTGATCAGAACTGGGGACCAGCCGCATCCCACGGCCGCCGCCTCCAGCGGTGGCCTTGATCATGACGGGATAACCCATGGCAGCAGCGAGCTCAGCGGCTGCCTCCGGGTTGGGCAGGAGGCCTTCGCTCCCAGGCACCGTTGGCACGCCAACAGCCTGCATGGTGGCTTTCGCCGTTGACTTGTCTCCCATCGAGCGGATGGCATGGGGAGACGGACCGACAAACGTGATGCCGTGGTCACGGCACATCTCGGCGAAGCGGTCGTTTTCTGCCAGAAACCCATAGCCGGGGTGAATGGCATCCACACCGCGGGAGGTTGCTGCGGCCAGGATGTTGGGGATGTTGAGGTAGCTCTTGTTGCTGGGGCCTTCGCCGACGCAGACCGCCTCGTCAGCGAGTTGCACGTGCAGTGCATTGCGATCCACGGTGCTGTACACCGCAACTGTGCTGATGCCGAGTTCACGGCAACTTCTCAGGATTCTTAGGGCAATCTCGCCGCGGTTGGCGATCAGCACCTTGCCGATGGGCATTCCGCAGCATCAGAGCCAGGGCGGATCGTATCAGCGGTTAGGACTTTTCTGCCTGTCGGTATACTCATCCATCGACGAGCCCTATCGGCAACGTCGCCACGCGGATGTGGTGGAATTGGTAGACACGCACGTCTAAGGAGCGTGTGGCTTCGGCCTTGCGAGTTCAAGTCTCGCCATCCGCATCATTCTTTTCCAGCCCCACCGGCACTGAGTGACGTCACCCACCAAGGACCAAACCCTGGCTGTGGTCTTCGTTTCCAACGGCCCTGGTGAACTCACGACCTGGGTTCGTCCCCTTGCTGAGCGTCTGCATCGACGCCTGCTGATGCGGCCTCGAGCCCCTGGCTCGTTGTTGAGCCTGCGGCTTGTTTTGGTCCCTTGTCCCAATGCCACTGGCACGGAAGCCGCCGCAGCTTCCCGTTGGGGATTGTTTGATCGCATCACTCTGGCCAGGCAGTTTTGGTTGCTGCTGTTGAAGCCTTCTCGGTTTGGGAGCTGGCCAGACCGAGGTGTGGTGGTCTTTTTGGGTGGGGATCAATTTTGGAGTGTGTTGTTATCAGCTCGGCTGGGCTATCGCCACATCACCTACGCCGAGTGGGTGGCGCGTTGGCCGCGCTGGAACGATCGGATCGCTGCTATGGCCCCAACGGTGCGAGACCAGCTGCCCAGACGCTTTCGCTCTCGCTGCCGCGTGGTGGGTGACTTGATGGCGGATCTGTCCAGCCATGCCAAAGAAGAGGCCCCGCTGCCATCGGGGGAGTGGGTGGCTTTGTTACCGGGATCGAAACCGGCCAAACTCAGCGTGGGTGTTCCTTTTCTGCTGGAAACTGCAGACCGTTTGGCGGCTCAACGCCCTGGCTGCCGATTTTTGTTGCCGGTGGCACCTACCACCTCCGTCGAAGATTTGGAACGTTATGCAAGTTGCTCGAATCCCATCGCTGCCTCCTACGACACCGATGTCGCCTCAATTGAACCGGCTCGTGCCGGCGAGGGATTGAGGCGCTTGATGACGCGCAATGGCACGGAGATTCACTTGCAGGAAAATCCTCCAGCCCACGGCGCCCTGAGCCAGTGCAAGCTTGCGCTCACCACCGTGGGAGCCAACACGGCTGAACTTGGCGCTCTGGGTGTGCCCATGATCGTGTTGGTTCCCACCCAGCATCTGGGTGTGATGCAGGCTTGGGATGGTTGGCTCGGGCTCTTGGCCCGTCTGCCTGGTCTGCGGCGTCTGATCGGCTTGTTGCTGAGCGCTTGGCGTCTCCGAAACCATGGATTCATGGCTTGGCCAAACATCAGCGCTGGTCGCATGGTGGTTCCTGAACGCGTGGGTCCGATCACGCCTGAGCAAATTGCCCTTGAGGCTGAGTCCTGGCTCGCGACACCCGAGAGGTTGCAGGGGCAACGCGATGATTTGCGCGGCCTTCGGGGTGAACCTGGTGCTGTTAGAGCACTTGCTGAGGAAGTTCAGGGACTCTTGCCCTTAGCTCTTTCCGACTAGCGTCCCTGCCAGTTCAAATTTGAGTCATGACGAGTGCGCCAGTAGCAGGTGGTGATCGGGTGGAACGCACTCCTGAGGAATGGAAGGCCAAACTCAGCCCCACCCAGTTTCAAGTGGCGCGTCAGGGCGGTACTGAAGCTGCTTTTACCGGTGCCTACTGGAATCACAAGGAAGACGGCATGTATCACTGCGTCTGTTGTGATGCACCCCTCTTTAGCTCCAGCACAAAATATGAGTCGGGCACCGGCTGGCCAAGCTTCTGGAATGGTGTGACCGAGGGTGCCATTCGCACCCATGAGGATCGAAGCCATGGGATGGTGCGAACAGAGATCCTTTGCGCACGTTGTGATGCCCATCTAGGACATGTGTTCAACGATGGACCGGCACCTACAGGTCAGCGCTACTGCACGAACAGTGCTTCCCTCGACTTTAAAAAGAAAGCCACCGCTTGAGTTGAGGTGTGGATTGATCCCTGGAGTTACCAGGGATCATCGAGGGGCTGGCTTTCCTGGTCTTGAGGAGAGCGAAGCTCGATGGGTTCAACATCAAGGGGTTCGCCTGGCCGTTCGATCGGACGACGAGACGCCGGTCTTGGACGTTGCTCGAAGCGTGGAGCTGCATCGAGTTCCTGAGGTGGCTGTGATGGGCGCTGAGGGGCTTGATAGCGGTCTTCGTCCTGGAAAGACTGGGGTTCGCGAAACCGGTCAGATTCGTTGTAGCGCTGTTGCTCATTGAATCGTTGTGGCTCATCCAGCGGCTGTCTCTCATCGACCGACCGTCGTCCATTGAACGGTTGGGGCTCTCGATACAACGGGGGCTCGTTGTATCTCTCGGGTTCGCGATAGGGCTCTCGATAGGAGTTCTCTCGCTCCTGCATCGGTGCTTCATCGAGGTAGCGACGCTCACGCGTGTTGTCACTGCGGCGATCTTCCAGTTCGACGTACTCGAGTTCCCGTTCCGTTTCGAAGCGTTGTGATTCTGAGGCTTCCAGCATTCGTGGTGCCTCTTCCACCGCTTGCCCTGAACTGAGCTGGTTTTCGACAGGGACGATGTTCACCCTGTATCGCTCCCGCTCTTGCTCTTCCCAGCTCGGTCCGCCGACGCCTAGTTTTTCCAGCACCCCACTGCTCAGTTGTTTGAGTTTGTCTTCGGCACCCTCATAAACAATGATTCGGTCGGCGCCACTGCTAACGATTTCATCGACAGGAATTTCCCAGGTGCTGAGCACGCCCTCTCCAAGAAGGGGAACACCAACGGCTCCCATCACAAGCGAGCTGAGTTCGCCTGTCTCAATGTCGAAGGAGAAGCCCAACACGCGGCCGAGGGTTTGCCCCGATTCTGTGATCACCTGGCAGTTGATCACCCGGCTGTAGCGGTCTGGAGAGAAGGCCTCGCTTAGGGAGTCTGCGGAATCAACAAGAATCACGTCCCCCACTTGGCGAATGCGATCCAGGGGCATCCAACGGGGAAGTCCCGGTAAGAAACGGGTGAGCGGGTTGTCTCTCAATCCGAGGGCAACCACTTCGCGGTGGTCGATATCGACCACCACTTCGCCGACCACACCCAAGCGTCTGCCTGAGTCGCGGGTGATGACTTGGGTCCCCATTAATTCCGACCGAAGCCACAGCCTGTCGCTGGGGACGGTTGCCAGTGGGTCGTTGGGGGACGGGGACGAGCTCAAACGCAGGCCTCTGCCGGAGCAATTCGACTCATTTTGACGCAAGACCCGGGAGCTCGCTGTTCAAGCTGCATCGGGTAATCCCACAACCTGGGTGTGAGCGCCACGAGCCTGGGTGACACCAATGGTGCGCTGAGAGGCGCCAATCATCGGTCGCCTGTGGCTCACGACAAGGAATTGGGCTTGTTCGGCTTGACGGGCGATCAACGCGGCCAGCCGCTCCACATTCACGCCATCGAGGAAGCTGTCGACCTCATCAAGGGCGTAAAAGGGTGAGGGGCGGAAGCGTTGCAGTGCAAACAGAAAACTCAGTGCTGTCAGGGACTTCTCCCCACCAGACATGGCCGCTAGGCGGCGCACGGCCTTGCCTTTTGGGTGAGCAACCAGGGTGAGCCCTCCCTCGAGGGGGTCATCCGGATTGTCCAGTTGCAGCTTGCCATCGCCTTCGGAGAGGCTTGCAAAAATCTCTGAGAAATGTCCATCGACGGCTTGAAAGGCCTCCATAAACGCCTCTTGCCTGAGTGTGGCCACGGTTTCAATCCTCAGGAGCAGTTCTTCGCGCTCCTGGCTGAGCACATCCAGGCGTTCTCCCAGGTCTCCCAACCTTTCTTCCAGGGCCGTTAGTTCCTCGAGGGCCAACATGTTGACCGGTTCGAGGGCTTCCATCCGTTTTAGAAGTTGCTGCAGCTGGTCTTGCAGTGCCTCAAGCCCGGCATGGCGAATCTCTTCTGGGATCTCGGGAAGGGGGTTGGGCAGTGTTGGCTTGAGCTCTTCGAGTCGGATTCCACCGCTGCGCAGTTGCTCTTGAATCGCTTGGCGCTCCTCCTGTAACCGTTCAAGTTCCCAGCGGGCTTGCTGGAGGTTCTGACGCAATTCGGCCACGGCAGCTTCCGCTGCATCCCGAGCGCGACGCTCCTCTCCAAACTTGGTTTGGAGGATTTGTTGCTGGTTTTCCAGAGTTTGACGGCGTTCCTCCAACTCCTTTTGTTCCTCCCGCCAGCGTTGATGTGCCGCAGCGAGTGCTGTGACCGCTAGTTGAAGACTGTTTTCCTCTTCTTCAATGGCCTGTTGCTGGTCACCGATGCGGGTTTGTGCGAGCTCGCGTTCACGCTGATGTTGAAGACGCTCATCACGATGGCGGCGGGCCTGTTCGAGGGCGTTGTCCGACTGTTCGAGTTCGGCCTGGAGTTGTTGCCAATTCCCGGCATCGGCCTCGGCTTGCACTTTTTGTTCCTCGGTGGAGATTCTCTCGAGTTCTTCCAGCAGAGGGTTGATGGTGGCTTTGAGAACTTGGAGCCGCTGTTCCTGTTCCGTGCGGTTGACTTGAAGGCTGTGGAGACGCTCGCTGCGTTGGCGGCAACGCTCCAGCAATGGTCCATGGGCTCGCTTGGCTGCCGTTCTCTCCGCATCGAGAGCCGCTTGCCTCTGCTCCAGCTGACGCAGGAGTGGTCGTTCTTGCTCGAGAGATTGAAGCAGCCGGTTTTCTTCACGTCGACAAGCCGCCAGGGTCTCGCCGAGCTCGAGCAACCGTTGCCGCAGGGGCTCGGCCTCATCGCTGTCACTGCTGACACCAAAACTCAGTCCACCACTGCGTTGGCTGAAGCTTCCCCCCGTCATCGCGCCACTTTTCTCGAGCAGTTCGCCTTCGAGGGTCACAGCTCGGAAACGCCCGAGTTGTTGCCGAGCACTGCCCAAGTCGCTGAACACCTGAGTGTCGCCAAAGACATACCCGAATACGTCGCTGTAGATCGGTTCGTAGCGGATCAGCTCCACCGCTCGACCGATGAGGCCGTCGCCATTGCCCCCCTCCGGTCGGCGGCCACGGGCCATCGCCGCGCCACCACCGGCGGCTTGGGATCGAATCTTGTTGAGAGGTAAAAACGTTAAACGGCCTGCACGCCGGCTTTT
>NZ_JAKUHK010000069.1:0-7980 GCF_023630655.1 Synechococcus sp. MU1655
TTAATGCATAGATAAAGCTCGATTGAATGGAGGCCTCCAGCACTCGCGACAGGCCTCAGTAAACCTTCGTACGATCGTGGTAGTGCTGGATCGCAGATGATTTCTTCTCGGGTATGTACGGAATACCAGAGCAGATTTCCTAATGCTTCCAGCGTAATAGGATTTGAATTGTAGGAGCGAATGGTTTGCCGCTTCCGAATGATTTGGTAGAAATCCGCGTCCTGTTTCTTGATTTTTGGTTGTGGTAAAGGCACTGTGCTGAGGATGATTCTTTGATTCCTGGCTGGTGGTGGCGGCCTGTTGATGTTTCTGTGCAATAACTCTTCTTGGCAGCGATCAATAATATGGCGACGCGTATGGTTGTGAAAGCTCAGGTCCTGCTTGTTCCAGCCTGCCCTGATCGCCTCTTGATCGATCTCTGCGTTGTGTTCGCTGTTGCAAATTCCGACCATGCCGGATGATAGAAAGAGGGAGATGATATCTCGATATTGAGTCCGTAGATCTTCAGGTAGGAGATGACTAATGCTGGCTAATTTGCAGGGAGATACAAGCCTCTGGATGAGTGGGTACAGCCGATGATCTTGTAAGCGCAATGTTGTTGGTGCTAAAGGTGATGTGATATCGAGGCCCTCTAGGCAGGGTTCAATGCTCGTAAATCTTGATAGTTTGAATTCGTTATTGGTGTCTGGACAGGGTTGTTGCTTTAGCCCGGGGTTGATCGGTAGCAGGCGCATGGCAATGCCATGACTCCCTTCGATTTCGTGGATCAGCAAGCCTGCCTTATAGAGAGCCTGAAGTTGTAGCTCAAGGTCTAATGATGTAGTGGTGGAGGCTAACGTTTCTGGAGTTTTTAAGGTTTGATTGCTTTCAATTCCATCTAGAAAAAGATTTTGTAGAAGTTTTTTTAGTGGCTCTTTCGCGTCTGTGACGCATAACGTTTGCTGCTTTGGACTTGATCGTGTTGCGTAGGGGGTTGAGATGATGATGTTGTTGCCATCATTGTTGATGTTTACACCTTCGCGGAATAAGTATCTCGACATTCCTGTGACCTAGGAGCTTGATTTGAGTTGTTAGCTGAAAGTTGCCTTTGTAAACTAGGCGCTTTTGGTGAGGTGTTGAATGTTATTGCTTTGCAACCTTTGTCTTTGCATAAATTGAATCTTTTTTATCATCTCCTCCTGCAAAGTGTGATCTTGATCAGCGCAAGCAGGCCATGGGATGACGAGGTGGTACGTCCAATGCCTTTGCTACGCCTGGATGGCATACGGATCCCTGCACGGTATTCAGTCCAGAAAGCAATTCAGGGCGTTCTGTGACCGCTTCCTCTAGGCCACGTCCTGCAATGCCAACGATGTAGGGCAATGTCACGCTCACGAGTGCTTCGGTGGAGGTGAACGGGACGGCGCCGGGCATGTTGCCCACGGCGTAATGCTGCACTTCGTGGATGTTCACGGTGGGGTTGGTATGAGTCGTTTCGCGGCTAGTGGAGATGCAACCGCCTTGATCGATGGCCACATCAACAATCGCTGAGCCTGGTTTCATCCCTTTCACCATGGATTCATCCACCAGCGTTGGTGCCCTGCCTCCAGGGGTTAAAACGGCGCCAATCAGTAGATCAGCGGTGGGTATCAGTCTCTCGAGAAGCCCGCGGCTGCTCACAATGCTCATCAGGCGTCCGCTCCGACAGGCCTCCAGGCTGCGTAAACGTTCGGGAGAGCGATCCAGAAGCATCACTTCGGCATCCATTGCTGCCACCAGACGTGCTGCATTCCAGCCCACGGTGCCCGCACCCAGAACGACCACCCGGGCTGGTTGTACTCCTGTGCAACCTCCGATCAATACGCCTCGACCTCCTTGCGGCCGTTCGAGCAGCCGAGCCCCCACCTGTGCTGCAAGCCTGCCAGCGATTTCGCTCATGGGTGCTAGCAGCGGCAGGGTTCCGTTTTCCAGTTGCACGGTTTCATAAGCAACTCCAGTGGTGCCAGCTGCGAGAAGGGCTTCTCCCACTTCTGGGTAAGCCGCCAAGTGCAGGTAGGTGAATAGCACCATGTCATTTCGCAAAAAGCGGAATTCTTCAGGCTGTGGTTCCTTCACCTTCACGACCAAGTGAGCTCCCCAGGCTTGTTCTTGATCCACGATCTGGGCGCCTGCTGCGGCGAAGGCGTCGTCATCAATTCCTGCGCCGGAGCCAGCACCGCTCTGGATCCGTACCTCTAGCCCATGGGTCACGAGCTCTTTGACAGCATCCGGTGTGAGCGCGACGCGTTGCTCATCCGCCTTGATTTCTGTGGGGACTCCGATGGTGGCCATCGGTGCCGTCAGTACAGATTGGGCCATGGCTGCCGAAGACGATTCTTCAATCTGACCCTGCTCAGCCGGATTGGCCACTGGTCTAAGCGAGTTGAAATCAGCGGGAGGCGATCGGGAGCCTCCAACCGGTCCCAAAGGCCTGTTGGCTCACTTTCAAGACAGGAGGAGCCTGTCGGCGTTTAAATTCCGCGCGTCGAAAGAGTTGCTCAATCCGTTTCACGTCAGCCGCGTCATGACCAGCTGCGATCAATTGAGCTCCAGAGCTGTGCTTTTCGATCAGATCCTTCAGAAGTGGATCGAGCGTTGCATAGTCGGGAAGGGAGTCACTGTCCTGTTGGTCTGGACGCAACTCCGCACTCGGCGGTTTGTTCAGGATCTCTAGTCCGATCAAGTCGTCGTGCTCTAAGAGACCAAGTTTTTTGCGACATCCCATCGCATCGGGGCTGTCTAACCAGCTGCAGAGGGAAAATACCGTTGACTTGTAGAGATCACCGATCACGGCAAGTCCTCCATTCATGTCGCCGTAAAGGGTGCAGTACCCCACAGCCAGTTCTGATTTATTGCCCGTTGAGAGCAAGAGCTGTCCTTGTTGATTGGCGACGGCCATGAGCAAGGTCCCCCGAATGCGTGACTGCAGATTTTCCGCCGTGACCCCCGACGGCGCCTGATCTAGGGCCGGGGTGAGGGTGGCCTCAAAGCCATGCATCAAGCCTTGAATTGGCACAGTTGTGGTGGAAATCCCTAGGCGTTTTGAAAGCGCTTCTGCATCATCGATGGACCCAATAGAGCTCCAGGGAGAGGGCATCAGCAACGCCTGAACGCGGTCTGCTCCCAGCGCTGCTGTGGCGATGACAGCCACGAGAGCTGAGTCGATGCCGCCACTCAACCCCAGCAGAGCGCGTTGGAAACCGCATTTGTCGGCGTAGTCACGCACGCCGAGCACAAGGGCCTGAAACAGTTGTTCGTGATCAGCGCTTTCAGATGAGTCCGTTGTGTTGGCTGGTAATCCGGCACTCCTATGAGTGCTGTCCCAGCAGGCGATGGCTTCACGGCAGGAGGGAAGTTGCAACTCCACTTCACCGGTGGCAGCCACCACGAAACTGCCGCCATCGAACACCAACTCGTCGTTGCCGCCGACCTGATTCACATAAATCACTGGGCAATCAAGACGTTGGGCGGCGCGGGCGGCAAGCTGATGCCGGATTGATGCTTTGCTTCTTCCGTAGGGGGATGCGGACAGGTTCAACAAGAGATCTACGTCCTCCGGGATTAGGTTTTCGACCGGATCCGGTCCCATCAGGCGTTGCGCTTGGAGTGCGTCCTCAACCCATAGGTCCTCGCAGATGGTGAGACCCAATCGCCAATCCTGTCCATCAGCTTCAAAGCTCAGAACACTGGGTTGATCGGCAGGTCTGAAATAACGCGATTCATCAAAGACGTCGTAGGTGGGAAGGAGCTGTTTGCGGGCTACGACGCGCCAATGGTTGGCCTCCACCAGGGCTGCCGCATTGAAGAGTCTTGGGTGTTGCTGGTCCGGTGCAGGCTCCACCATTCCCACCAGCAGGGCAGTTTGCGGCAGGGCATGGCGAAGCCCCTGCTGCAGCTGAGTAAGGGCTTCGCTTTGCTGCTGGAGATGTTCAGGACTTAACAGCAGGTCTCGAGGTGGGTAGCCCCAGAGTGAAAGCTCCGGGCTCACCACTAGGGCGGGGGGGGTGCCCTGCGTCTGATGGCTGATTTTGAGACAAGCCTCGAGAAGCCGCTTGGCGTTCCCGGACAGATCGCCCACCAGAGGATTGGTCTGGGCCAGGGCGATGCGCATGGCGATTCAGGAAGGAGCGTCTTGGAGTCCGTAAAGATTGTGCTGCAAGACGAGGGGCCAGAGTGGTTTTGGGATTTGATCTGCCGTGCTCGTTTCGCGAATGCTTGAGCTGGCTGTCTCCGGAATCTGTAGGGGCAGCACGGTGATCCGTGCACCGAGATGGCGGAGTCGTTCCAGGTGATCGTGCTGCAGTGGCCAACCCTTTCGCGGCACCACCCCCAGTCGGCAGCGCTTGAGCCAAAGGTCGCTGTGCTTCCAATGGGGGATTTGAGCGGCGAGATCACTGCCCACAACAAAGCACAGGTCGTGATGGGGCCATAAACGCGAAGCCCGTTCAAGTGTGGTGATGGTGTACGGGCTACTGAGGGTTTGGTTGATGTCCACCCTTGGGTTGTCGATCGCTTTCACCAAGGTGTGGAGCAGCTCACTGCGAAGCTCGAGGCAGGCATCGTGGCGTTTCATGGGGTTGTCACTAGCCCAGGTGGCGACGCGTTGAAAGTGATTCAAAAGGCCTTCAAGGAGAGCCTGATGCCCAAGCGTTGGTGGATCGGCGCTGGTGCCGAGCAGGGCGATTGTTGCGGTCATGGCAACAGCCCATCACGTCGGGGCCGATTCAGCGGCAATGGCCAGTCTGCGAGCAGACGTTGCATATTGGTGTCGCTACGAACGAGGCGGCGCATGAGGCTCGTAGGCGCTGGATGGCTCCGCCGTCCTCGACCGCGTTGATCCACGAGCCAATGTGCTGTGAGACGACCGGTTCTGCGGGTGGTGTGTACAGCTAGAGCCGCTTGGGCTACGGCGACGGGGGCTGCTGGAGCGAGGCTTAAGCCTCCTGAAAAGGGGGCGGCGATGAGCAAAAGCTGCCGGACTCCAGCTAATGCGAGCTGAACACCCAGTTGGACGCCTCCCAACAGGGCGTTATGCCCCGATAGCCGTTGTATCAGCCGTCGTGCTGCAGGGCCTCCCATCGGCAGCTCATAGAGCTGGCAGAGCTGCACCACTAAGGCGGTATCGCAGGCCAATCCTCCGGCTAGATCGAGTAGCACTAAGGGGTTGGCCGCAACCCCCGTGGCCTTGAGTGCTGCATAGCGGCCGATGAGGCCTTGCGCTTCTTGTCTTCGGCGCTCCAGTCGCCCTAGTTCCAGTTGTTGTTGGAGCCGTTCAGCCTGGCGGAGTGCGTTGAAGGCCAAGAGGGCTTGGCCTTGCGTTTGCAGCAGATTGATCACCGCAGTGCGCAGCGCATGCACAACCGCTGGTTGGCGCTCGCTGCGGACCCGGCCATCGGATCGTTGGCAGGCTTTGCGAGGAGCGGCCGACACGGCAATCGGATCAGGAATTCTTGCGTGATGGTTGTGGTAACACCGCTCCTGGATTCTTTTGCTGATGCTCTGTCGGAGGCTCTCGAGTTGGTCTGGAGGACAACAATCACTGCGGTTCAGCACGGGAAGCACCGGTTTGCCACTGCGGATCAACGTCTCCAAGGCATCGAGCTCCACCCGGCTGATGTCGGCATCCAACACGAGCAGCACAAGATCGGACTGGAGGGCCACCCGCGCTGCCAGTCGGCCTCGCGCTGCTGCTGCAACCTCATCAATTCCTGGAGTGTCGACGAGTTCAATCGTGTTGAGCGCAGGAATACTGATCATCCAAGGCAACGCCTGTTGTTGTCTGGTGCAGCCGTGGGCTACATCAGTGGCAAGGAGCTCTTGGCCGATCAACGCATTGACGAGGCTTGATTTCCCCACTCCCACGCGGCCGAACACTGCGATACGTAGGTTTCGATTCGATAAGCGGTCTAATTGCAGGTCTAAGGTTCTGATCGAACCCGCCAACACGGTTTGTTCCCGGCGATTGAGCTGGAGCTGAGATCGCCAGGTTTGCAGAAGCGTGAGGCAGCGCTCAGTGGTGGATGGAAGCGAGGAGGCCGTCATGGCGACCCAGTGGCTCCTGCTGACTTGCGCCACCAGCCAGCGAGCACGGCGAGGACCGCATCAGGGCCAATCACGCCGACAAACCCGCCGAATTCATCCACCACAACGCGGACTCCGCTGTTGTCGCGCCGGAAGGCTGTTAGCAGTCGATCGGCACGAATCATCTCAGGCACAAATTCGACGGGCTCGCTGAGATCTGCCGGGGTGAGTTGACCTTGATTTTGGACGAGTGCCGCCAGCAGGCGATCGCGACTTGCAACCCCCAGAACCTTGTCCACAGCGTCACCCAGCACCACCCACCATTGGGCGTCGTTGTCGAGCAGGGCAGACCTCAGCTGCATCAATGTGCTCGCGCCATCCAAGCTTGGAGCCGCAACCCTTGGTGTCATCAAATCCCTAGCGGTGAGGTCGTTGAGTTGAAACACCTTGGCGATCATCGCCGCTTCATCGGCTTCGATTTGGCCGGTTTGGGATCCCATACGGGCCAGCAGGCGAATCTCCTCTTCGTCCGTATTGAGCTCGCTCTCCTGGGTAATGGCCGGCAGCAGCCTCTCCAGCAGAAGGACAAGTGGACGCATCAGCAGGCCAAGCAGGTGCAAGACCGGTGCACTGGCGAGTGAGACAGGCAGCGCCAGTCTGGTGCCAAACGCTTTGGGCAGGATCTCCCCCAAAAGAATCACCAGCACGGTGAGACCAATGGAGAAGAGGGGTAGCGCCACCGCGCTGATGCCCATGTCTTCGAACAGCCAAGCGGCGTAGCCACCGAGCATCAAACTGCCGAAAATATTGAAGCCGTTATTCGCAATCACCAGAACCGACAAGGTTCGGCCGAGTCGCTGACGGAGCTGGGCCAATCTCCGCGCACCGGCAACCGGTTTGGATCGACCCGCGAGCTCGAGAACGCGAACAGGGTTGACGGAGAGCAGAGCCGCCTCAACACCAGAACACAAGGCGGATCCTGTAAGGACCACGACCACCAGCAGAATCAGGATCAGCAGGTCGTGAGTCATGCCTGGGTGCTTTGCCTGCCATCCTGACGTTTATCTGGTGCACTGTCTCCGTCGTGGTTCATAGTTCGCTCCCAATTGATGCTCAGGGTTACGCCGAGCGGCGTCAGCGGTTCATGGCCCATCTTGGCGGTGCGGCTGCTGTAATTCCAGCGGCAACCCTGGTGACACACCATGCCGACTGTGAGTGGCCCTTTCGTCAGAACAGCGACTTTTGGTACCTCACAGGGTTTGATGAGCCGGATGCCGTCGCCCTGTTTTTGCCGCATCGGCCTGAAGGCGAGCGCTACGTGTTGTTTGTCAACCCTCGTGAGCCCGCAGCGGAGGTATGGACAGGACGGCGTTGGGGGACTGAGGGAGCTGTTGATCAGTTCGGTGCTGATGTGGCCCATCCGCGTTCTGAATTGGCCACACATCTGCGTGGGTATCTGAAAGATGCTGAGGGCATCGCCTTCCGCACCGGACATCACCCTGCGGTTGAGTCCGTGGTGCTTGAGGTTTGGGCTGAACAATTGGATCGCGCCTCGCGACGGGGAGCCGCGGCTCTTGGGCTGGTGGCGCCCTGCCCGGTGTTGCATGAACTTCGCTTGCGCAAAGAACCTGCGGAGCTCGATCGGATGCGTGAGGCCTGCCGTATCTCAGCCGAGGCTCATGAGTTGGCGCGTGCCGCAGTCAAGCCTGGGATGAGTGAACGACAGGTGCAAGCTCTCATTGAGTTTCACTTCCTCGATCAAGGGGCCCGGGGGCCTGCCTATGGCTCAATCGTTGCAGGAGGTGATAACGCTTGCGTTCTGCATTACATCGATAATCACGACTTGCTTAAAGACGGTGATCTGTTGCTGATTGATGCCGGGTGCTCAATCGGTGACTACTACAACGGTGACATCACCCGCACTTTTCCTGTGAATGGCCG
>NZ_JAKUHK010000070.1:0-7903 GCF_023630655.1 Synechococcus sp. MU1655
GTGGTCTGCCAACTCCTCACAAGTTTGGCTCCTTACACCCCCCAAAGAAGGCTGAGTCGCCTTCTTTTTTTATGCCATGGCTCGCCCCATTTCAAGAGCCCAGCCTGCGGTACTTTCACAAGCAAGAGTTGAGTTGAAGAACATGAAGGCCTGATGTTTCAGGCTTGCCCGATGCGCAATCAGCGGTATAAAACGCCCATTGACACGATGTGATGTTCGTAACAGTTTTCGGTCAAAAAGGTGGTGTCGCCAAAACCTGCACCAGTGTTCATTTGGCGGCGATTTGGTCGACTCAATACCAATCAGTGGTGTTGGTTGATGCCGACCGCAATCGTTCGGCCAGTGCCTATGGGGCCCGCGGGTTATTGAACTTTGAGGTGGCCCCGATCGAGGCGGCGGCCAAGGCCACGCGTTATGCCGAGGTGGTGGTCACCGATGGCCAAGCCAGCAGCAGCCAAGAGGAAATTAAAAATCTGGTGGATGGCGCTGATGTAATCATTCTTCCCACCGCTGCCCAGACGCGCTCGTTGGAATTGACTTTGGAGATGGCCGAACATCTCAAGCAATTCAATGTTCCTTTTGCTGTCTTGCTTGTGAAGGTGGACTCGCGCAAGGCCAAGGCTGCGCGGGAGATTCGTCAGGCGCTTGATGCCGCAGGGATTTCAGTTCTGCGTGCGCAAATCCCCCTGCTCTCTGCTTTTGAAAAAGCAGAGAACGCTGGCGTCACCGTGGATCAAGCGGTTTCTGCGGCGGGCAAATCTGATCCTCGCCGCATGATCGGTTGGCATGCCTACACCAAAGCTTGTGAGGAGATTGCCGAGCTTGCCCCCAAACGTGGTGAGGTGATTCCGATTCACCCCATCGGCTGGGACACCACGCCATTGGAGAAGCGCCAAGTCGCTTAAGTCTTGCCGTGGGTCTGCTTTTGTGATTGCAGCTATCAGTTGGATTGCTGCTAAGTGGTTCTCAACGTAGACGTTTGCTGGATGTTGATTAGGAATAGCCGCGGCTCAACGGATCTTCTGCAGGTTGCTCCACATCTCAATGCCTAGGCGCCTGATCGTCCGCTGCATTGTTCTGGTTGCCCAATGCGTGCTGATAAGCGGTAGTCACTCACCACATTGAACTGAGCAGTTGGGTTTCTGCTTCGGGCTTGATCTGGACAAGCATCCCTTCTTGCCTGTTGACCAGCCAGCCTTCAGCGTTGAGCTTCTCGATGTACGGGAGTCATCAGGCCACCACTGCCAGATCAGAGCAGTTTGGCAAGTTTGCCAATTGGCTGGACAACGACTCACTCGAAACCTTGCTTGCCAAGTTCCTGAAACCGAACCTTCCAGGGCGGCGGTTACGGCTTTCGAGAACCATCTAGCGGTCATAGACCGAAGAGATTCCACTTGGTGGTACTCATGACTAAAACAGTTCTTCAACCCGATCTCACTTCAGAACAAAGCCGCCTTGCACACCTCGTCAAAATTGATTTAGATGAGGCCATCTATGAGGCCGCCGAACAGCATCCCGATGTTTGGCCACGGGGACTGATCACCAGAATCGCCACGGAGCTTGGGGTCACACCGGCCATCGTTCGCCGTGAAAGGACCATTCTTTTGCCAGGAGTCAAGAGCGCACCTGAACACGGTTGGTGACTAGTCAGGCGGGTGGAAACGGTGCCCGCCCAAGTGGTGACTTTGGCCCGGATGGGGAGTGCGCCTTCACCACCGTTTCCTCGACGGTGACTACAGACGTAATCAAGGGATGAAAGGTCAAGCTTTTTTGCGAAGGCTGAGCGGTTCAAACGGTCTTTTTAAAAATTAATAGAAGGCATTGACCTGGTCATGTTATATAAAATCTACAATTTAGTTAAATCCATGTCTTTGAAAAAAGCAAAATTAGTTTTCTTTTGTTGCTGTTCAACAACTCTTTTGTCTCTATTAAGTGGTCCTGCCGCTTTTGCAGAGAATCCAGTCAGAAAATGCAAGCCCAGAACAGAACTGGTCATCGCAATGTACTTAGTTCCAGTCAACTGGAAACCGCCAAGCAAAATAGCTCATTTAGTGCAAAATCAATACTGGGGGGCACCAAGCCCTGTGCCTGCACATATGACGCTAACGGGATTTGCACTGCCATCAAATTCAAAAGCAGAAATAGGCCCAGAGTGCAAAAAACACAATGAGGCCATGACGATAGGCGTAAGAAATTTCAACAATAAAATCAAAAAGCCTTATCACATAGGGTACTCAAATTGGGGCAAACCTCGACTTAGCAAAGGCTATCCCAGCTATGTAGAATATCCACTACTTTGCAAGTCTAATAATTGCTTTTCCTTGTTGAGATCGGCATTACAACTCAACAGCAAATTTATTGGTTTTGTTGAAAACCCAACAAAGCTTCATGTCAGCTTTGACAATCCTTTATCGTATTCAAACGAAAACCAAAAAGCGATTAGAAAGTTTTTGGGAGGTATCAAGTGGAAAGCCTGCAAGGTTGTAGTCAGAGTATCTGGCCACAATGACCGATCATTTCCCGGGAAAGGCTTAGTGAAAGACAAGACTTGTTGACATCCGCTTCATTAGCTCTGAGAGCCATCAATAGCTCTTGCAGGAGTGCTAGGGCCATTCGTTAATGCAAACTGCATCAAGCATCCCCGCTGCAAAACAAAAACCCCGCTCGTGGCGGGGCATTGGTCTTTGTTGTCTTCAGCACTATTTAGAACTAACATCCAGCCTTCCTCAAGGTTCATCACCAGTCAGAGCCACAACACATGGTTGCTTATCAAGCTGATTGATTAAAGGTGTGCGGAACTGATCAACCAAACTCACCATGCTCGAAGCATGCCGATAAACCCTCTTGAGCTGCTCTTTGAAAAGGCCTGCAAGGGACTTCTATAAATGGAGTTAAGGCAATCTTCTGAATGAAAATATTGCACTCACGCAAAAGGTATAATCCAATCTTTATTCTTTCATTTTCTGTCTGTGCAAAGGCAGAGCCCACCAAATGAATTCGGCCTTTTTGTCCATTGTTGCTTGGCGATAGCAACTTGATGCAGCAATATCTTGACTTTCCAAGCTATAGCTTTCTCTATTTTGCAATTCAGTATATTTGCAGTAGCAATGAGACGTTGATAGATCAACCATCAGCTCTGCAACTTCCCCCCACATGACCATTTCTTTCTCCATGCATTTAGCGTGAAACACAGGATAGCTTGTTGCTGTATTGAATGCTTCTTTATCTGTTCTAGTGTCATCCATAAAATTTCCGCCAAAGCCATTAGAAGGAAGACCGTATATTGATACAAGGATCAGGATGAGTAATTTCACATCTTTTTGGATAGGGATGGATGAGGAAAAACCGAATCTATTCTATTAGAATTTACGCCCGTTTTACTTGTCAACCGATTGTTTCCATGGAATCATAATTGTGGATCTAAGCTCATTGATGGGTGTACTTGCGGTTGACTGTTGCCATTGACAGCGCTCCCATCCGCCTGTCTTCTACGTGATCTCCCAGGCTTCGACGACGTTGTACCTGAGCTCCGCTGCTGCCTACCGGGTTGTTCAGACGTGCTGACAAGCGGTAGTTACTCACCAAAACGAATTATGCATGCTGCGTTGGTGGATCGGGCGTAATCGGGCTGCCGCGGATAGATCAGCGCAGCTTGGCAAGTTTGCTAATTGGGTTGAGCCCCACTGACTTGAAAGGATGGGTCGACTTGTCGTGAAAGCAGCTCGCAGAAAGCAGAGGTGCCCCGTTAAAGTTTACAAACTAAATGGCCAGTTTAATGAAAGGATCAAGAAGACTACATCGCCCACTACGACGAAGTGGTGTAAAAGACTACGAAAAATTCTACTCACCAACCACTGCTACGACCTCTACTCCATTATCCAAATCAACCAAACAGAAAATCTCAATTGACTTAATCGTTGCTTATGAGGCAACTGAAAGATTAGCCAAAAATCTTGACGAACTTATGGAAGATTGCGATTTCAGCTCTCATAGACTATGGCGAGAATCCTTAACCTCAAACCGCAATATCCTGTCTAACCTGATAAATACAATCAATGGCATAAAAGAAAGAGTAGATGAAGCGAACCCTACGCTAAAATGTCCAGACTATTTCACAAAATAAGTTGTCATGAGCATTAATCCAAGATTCTCCACACCATCTCAATATCCCCCATGATCATGGTCGAGCTTCTGCCAAAACACATTCAGGGTTAATACCCCATGTAAAGGAAATGCTCCCTATTTTGTTATCGTGCTGATCGGCCTTTCCCTGTTCAGCTGCTGGAAGACAAACTTGTAGTAGTTGAAGTCGTCAACGAAAAGGTTGCTGACTATTGATTGATGGTGCATGGCCTTTCGGTCAATGGCACAGCTATGTCCAGTCTTTTGAGAGTCTCTTCATGCCAAGCCAGGGTGCAGTAAGCCTTGGTGCTATCAGCCATGGTTGGCACGACTAAGGAGCCGGTAAAGCTCAATGGTGTAATCGCCTGCATTGTTCCTGAGGGGCTTGATTTTCTGCCGATATATGGGAGAGCTCCAGAAGTCAATTGCTGCACACTCTGAAGGGAAATTAATCAACAACGTCACATGGTTTTGGTCTCGGTTTCCTTCAAGAATACGTAGAGGTCGTGGGTCATTTAAGTAATAAGAGCCAGCGTGTTGGTGGAGTCCAGATTCCTTTAGTGCTTGTCCGTAAATTGCCATCTGCTCGCGATCATTGGTTACCCCATCAACCACCATGACCACTGGATCTTGACTACAAACCCCAGAGTTTTCTGATGCCATGGCTGGAACGCCTATGGGGCCAAGAGCCAGTGCTGCGGTGAGAGTGGTGCGAATCATTAGTCCTCCTCAGCAAGGAAGCTACTTGCTGCAATGGTGCTTTTAATAATGCCATTGCCTTCCCAATGCGTTCCTTACAGCTCAAATAGGTTTTGAGCCACTTGGCCTTAAACGTCTTTCTCGTAGAGGAAGACATTCAAGATTTCGTAGGCGCTGAAAACCTTCAGCAAGAGGTGACGCCTTAAGCCGTCCGTGATTGCCATTGCTCGTATTTGGGTCTGTTTCATTAGTGAACCGAGTCAGGTTCTGACGGGTTTGCGTTGTTGCTGCGTGTGCAACTCACAAACGGTCATCCTGGAAAACCGTTGGCAATGCTTCTCATCGCCCAACTGAGTCCTCACTTTGGGAAAAGGTCTGCCAGCAAAACCGAAACTGGCCTCTATCGATTGCATTCACGCTTCAAAGACATGATGGTCCAACTGCGCTTTCGAGTGCTGACGCATTTTGCGCAATCTTTGGTGTGAGCCCGAAATGAAACTTTTCCATCAACTGCTGGTGGCCCCAGCTGCCCTGGGCCTTTTGGCACCTGTGGCTGCTAACGCCACTGAGCTCAACATCAATGGTGTGTCTGACTACGCCGCCACCTCTGCATTGAGCAGCCGCGAGCAAGTCACCAGCATCACTCAGTTTTCTGACGTTTACCCAACCGACTGGGCTTATCAGGCACTCAGCAACCTGATCGAGCGCTACGGCTGTGTGGCCGGATACCCCAACGGCACCTACCGCGGTAACAGGGCAATGACCCGCTTTGAAGCGGCTGCTCTGTTGAACGCCTGTCTCGACCGCGTCACCGAAGTTACCGACGAGCTCAAGCGCCTGATGAAGGAGTTCGAAAAGGAACTCGCCATCCTCAAGGGCCGTGTTGACGGTTTGGAAGCTCGCGTTGGCGAACTGGAAGCCACTCAGTTCTCCACCACCACCAAGCTGAAAGGTCAAGCGACCTTCGTGATCGGTGCCAATAGCTACGGGGGTTCCTCTGCATCGGGCGAATTGCCTGGTAATCAAAATGCTGATCTTGCGGCTGCGCAATCTGGTGCAACCACGTTCAATTACGACATGCGCCTCTTCCTTGACACCAGTTTCACTGGCAAGGATCTGTTGCGCACCATGCTGCGTGCCGGCAACTTCAACACCTCTGCTTTTGGTGGTAACAGTTCCTTTTCGGGTCTGTCCACTCTGGAGACAGCTTTTGAAGAAGGTGCACCTAACAACGTTGTGGTGAACCGCCTTTGGTATCAATTCCCAATCGGTAGCAACTTCACTGCAACGATTGGTGGTCGTGTCCGTCAGGACGACATGCTGGCCGTATGGCCTAGCGCATATCCCTCTGACACTGTTCTCGACTTCTTCACCTATGCCGGTGCACCTCAGACCTACAACCTTCAGCTTGGTGCTGGTGCTGGTTTGAGCTGGGAGTCCAACGACTTCAGCATCAGTGCCAACTACGTGAGTGGCAACGGTGGTAACAGCACTCCTGGTGTTGCTAACACGAACGCCTTACTCAGAAATTCAGATGACTGCGGTGGTATCGCCACAGATTGTGCAGCTTCTAGCGGCACAGTTCAGATTGCCTATGCTCCTGAAAATTGGGGTTTAGCTGCTGCTTACAACTATGCATCGGGTAATAACGGAGCTGGCATTTATGCCGGAAACGGAACTCCCTCAGCCGTATTCTTCAGCGGCCTGGGTACAACCAACTCCTTTGGTTTGAGTGCATGGTGGACTCCTGAAAATGCAGGTTGGTTCCCCAGCATCAGCACAGGCTGGGGTTACAATTCCATTGAAATTACAAATGCTAATTTTCCCATACCTGGCTCTTCAGGGATTGGTTCATTTAATGGAGCGATCTCCCAATCCTGGTACGTGGGTCTTCAGTGGGCTGATGCCTTCATGAAGGGCAACACCCTTGGCATGGCGGTTGGTCAGCCCACCTTCGTCACCAGCTGGGACAATAATTCCAACATCAATGGCGGAAGCGATTTCGTTGCTGATGGCAACTATGCCTGGGAATGGTGGTACATGTTCCAGGTGACTGACAACATTTCAGTCACTCCCGCCATCTTTTACTTGAGTCGACCATTAGGCTTCGAAACCACAGCATTGAATGAACTCGACCCCGATGGCACCTTCAACAACTTTGGTGGACTTGTGAAGACAACCTTCCGCTTCTGATCCTCACTTCTGAAACGGTTTTCTATTTTTTGCCCCCTTTCTTCAGGGGGCTTTTTTATTGGTTTGAAGTTTTTCTGAGTCGAACGCACATGCCGATCGCTTCTGACATCAAGGCGTTGTTGCCCTGAATCGGCGCATCTCCTTCATTGCAGGTCTGCTCGAGGTGAAGGTCCTTGAGTTCAAGGTTGCCTGCATGCCCAATGCCGATAAGTTCCAGCTCCACATCTATGCGGCACTGGCTGAGCAGGAGCGTGAATTCATCAGTCAGCGCACCAAGGCCGGCCTGCAACGTGCAAAGGAGCGAAGTGTGAAGCTCGGCGGTGTTCGCCCTGGCATTGAGAAGGCCAATGTTGCGCTGTTTATTGCCTGGAGTCCACGGCCTGATTTGGCTCGAAAGATCTAAGGAGTCCCCCAGTCAAAGGTGCTCTTGCCAAGCTGTGAACAAGTAATCAGTCGGTCGAGGCCATGACAGCACAATTGGTTGTGATTACAGGAGCTGGCGCAGGGATCGGCAAGGCTTTGGCACATGCTTTTTCGTCGGCTGGTCACCCCTGTTTGTTGATTTCAAGGAACCAGGAGGTGGACCCCACATTGGCCAATAAGCCAGTGCTTTACCGGCAGCTCGATGTCTCCGATGGCCAGGCGCTGGGGGATGCCATCAAATCAGCAGAGAGTCAGTACGGGCCCACAGGCTGTCTGATTAACAACGCAGGGATGATCCACATCGGCGGACTGGACACTCTCAGCCTCGAGCAGGTCAATGAGGAAGTCGACACCATGATCAAAGGGGTGACCAATGGCATTCACCATGTTTTGCCAGGCATGCGAGAACGCAAATGCGGAACAATTATCAATATCAGTTCCATTGGTGATCGAAAGCCTGCGCCAG
>NZ_JAKUHK010000071.1:0-7841 GCF_023630655.1 Synechococcus sp. MU1655
GATCCACCAAGAGAAGTCGAAGCTCAGCCCGGTCTTGATCGAGACGTAGACCCACCAGGCTCTGCTGAACGGACCGATCCAATTGGGCAAATTCGATGGAACCTGAAACCAGGTCCTTGAGTTGCTCGAACCTTTCGCATAGGGCTTGGGGGAGGCTTGCGAGATCCAGCTGTTTTCGGGAGCTCAACAGCTGTTTCCAGAGTTGTTCTCTTTGCTGTTCCAGGGCTTTGAGTCGTTGCTGTCGGCGCAACGGTTTCAGTTCATCTGCTGAGCGAGCCTTGATTTGATCCTGCTTGTAACGGAACCAAAGCTGGGGACCCATTAAGGCCAGCCAACACAGCGCCAACTGGCTTGGACTGGTTCCTCCGCAGACCAGATCACACAAAAAATTAATCTCAACTGTCTCGTCTGACTCCAGGAGCAAGAGCCATGCCGAGCCCCAACTGCGACGATCGAGACACGCAGTGTTGACTTGTTCGGGTTTCAGATTCCAAGGAGAAGCCCCCAGACCATCCGGAAGTTCAGCTCCGGAGGGCAGGGGGCAAATAAGATCCAATTGCCGTTGAGGTAGAACAACAGATTTGCGATCGAATCCGAGTTTCAAGCGCGCTTTGCTGCCTTGAAGCGATTCGATGACAGCCAGTTGATTACCTTTCGACTCGTGAACGCCGACAAGATCTCCTGGTTGGAGAGAGGACGAAGCCAGTGGATCAGCCTTCAGGGTTCACGAAGGGCAGCAATGCAACGATGCGCGCACGCTTCACCGCATTCGTCAGGTCGCGCTGCTGCTTCGCAGTCAGCCCTGTCAAACGACGAGGAAGAATTTTTCCTCGCTCGGTGATGAATTTCTTCAGTAGATCCACATCTTTGTAGTCAATGGGATCTCCAGGTTTGATCGGAGAAAGACGCTTCTTAAAGAAGGAACTAGACATAACTCAGGAAAGCTGTTGAACGAAGAACACCTGCAAAATCACTTGATTTCCTTGTGGAGAGTCATCTTGTTGAGCTGGGGGCAGAATTTCATGATCTCCAGCCGCTCAGTGGTGTTCCGTCGGTTCTTCTCCGTCGTGTATCGAGACACGCCGGGAGAACGCTTTTCAGAGGCGGAGGCGGACCGGCATTCAGTGCACTCGAGAGTGATCACGATCCGGACGCCCTTGTTTTTAGCCATAAAGGACGTTGCGCCGCAAAAGCGAAGCGTAGTAACAAAGAACGACTTTACATCTTCAACTGACACCATTCAAATTTTTGACGATTCCAATGGTGTTTTGTTTTGACGATTCCACGGTGCTTCGTAGGATCGCGATCCGATTGAATCGTTGACGTGCGGGTCTCCCTTTCCTGGTTGCAGGATCTCGTCCAGGTAAATGAAGCCGCAGATCAACTCGGCGAACGCCTTTCCATGGCTGGATTTGAGGTGGAGGAGATCGATGATTTGAGCCGAATGGCGCAAGGTGTTGTGGTGGGCCATGTTCTCGAACGCGACAAACATCCCAATGCCGACAAGCTCAGTGTCTGTGTTGTGGATATTGGAGCAGAGGAGACGGTTCAGATCGTTTGTGGTGCAAGCAACGTGCGAGCAGGTATTCATGTTCCTGTTGCCACCATTGGCGCCGTTCTTCCTGCGGTGAATCTCACGATCAAGGCTGGTGAGTTGCGTGGGGTCGCGAGCCAGGGAATGATTTGTTCGCTCGCCGAGCTCGGGCAACCCACGGATGTTGACGGCATTGCTGTCTTGGACGATTTGCTTGAAAGCCTTCCTGCACCTGGAACACCAGTGGCGCCATGCCTTGGTTTGGATGACACCGTTCTGGAATTGGCGATTACTGCGAATCGGCCAGATGGTTTGTCGATGACAGGAATTGCAAGGGAAGTGGCGGCGCTGACAGGAGCGTCTCTGCACTTGCCTCAGCCGGAGGCTCCAACGTCCGTAGCTGATCTGAACCCTTCAGCAGACCATGCATCTGCGATGAAGGAGGGGGGTGTTTACGCCCTGACTGAAGTGGGCGGCCTTGATGGTGGAAAAGATGCTCCTGCGTGGCTCCAACAGAGACTTCTCCGGGCCGGTGTGAAACCTGTTAACGCCATTGTGGACATCACCAATTTGGTGATGCTGGAACAAGGTCAACCCCTCCATGCGTTCGACCTTGATGCCTTGGAACGGCTTTGTGGCAGCGACGTCAAGCCCTCTGATTTTGGACTGAGGCAAGGACGCTCCAAGGAACCCTTCACGGGTTTAGATGGCCGCACCATCGAGGTGGATGAGCGCGTTCAGTTGGTGACTTGTCGTGATCGACCGGTTGCGATTGCGGGGGTGATCGGTAGTGCTGAGTCCGGAGTGACGGCGACGACCAGCAAAATTTGGCTGGAATCAGCCCTGTTCACTCCTGCTTCGATCCGTAGCAGCAGTCGTGCAACAGGATTGCGTACGGATGCCAGTTCTCGTTACGAGAAAGGTCTACCGCGTCAGATCACCTTGCCTGCGGCTGGTCGTGCGCTTGAACTAATGGATCAACTCCTAGGTGGTGTGGCTGGCATCAGCTGGCAGTGCTCTGCCGAGGAAGATCCTGAACCGGTGGTGACCCTTCGCCGTCACGCCCTTCATCAGCTTCTGGGGCCTTTGGCTGCTGAGGGCCAAGCAGGAACCGATGTGAGTGATCAACAAGTGGAAGATTGTTTGTCAGCACTCGGTTGTCAACTCAACTCTTCTGAGGACGGCTGGACGGTGGTGGTCCCCCCCTCCCGTCGAATGGACCTTCGTCGCGAGGTGGATCTGATCGAGGAGGTGGCGCGTCTTGTGGGATTCGACTGTTTTGGTGCTCACTTGCCTGATCCCCTCGCTCCAGGTGGGCTCACCGATAGGCAGCAGGCGGAGCGTCGGTTGCGTCGCCGCCTTTGTAGTGCTGGTCTTCAAGAGATCACCTGCTTATCGCTTACGGGTGCGGACGCCGATGATCCCAATCGGATTCCTATCAGCAATCCTCTCTTGGCGGAGACCAGCCATCTCAGAACTGCGCTCTGGCAGGAGCATCTTCAGATCTGCCAACGCAACCTTCAAGCGTCCCAGCCCGGCTGCTGGGTGTTTGAAATTGGCCATGTGTTTCATCCTCAGGACCGAGAGATTGTCCAGACAGCGCGTCTTGGTGGAGTGATTTGTGGAGAACGGCGTGTTTCACGCTGGTCCAGCAGCGGCAAGCCACTCATGCCCGATTACTTCATGGCTCGTGGTGTACTCGCCACCGTCTTGAACTCCCTAGGCCTGGAAACTCAAGATCGCCCTCTCTCTGACGACTCGCGACTTCATCCCGGGCGTGCAGCAGCAGTGGTGGTCGAAGGACGCAGCCTGGGTTGCTTTGGCCAGCTCCATCCCCTGCTGTGTTCGCAGTACGAGCTCCCCGACGCCACCTATCTGTTTGACCTTGATCTGCCAAGGCTCTTGGAAGCGGCAACGCGGCGCAATCGTTGGGTTCCCACTTTCAAAGCGTTCTCAACACTTCCTGCGATGGAAAGGGATCTGGCGATGCTTGTGCCGAAAACATTGCCAGCTGCCGACCTGATGCAGGCCATTCGCAAAGCGGGGAAGCCGCTTCTCGAAAGTGTGGAATTGATCGATCGGTTTGAAGGAGGTCAACTCCCTGATGATCAATGTAGTCAGGCTTTCCGCCTTCGTTATCGCGGCAAAGACAGCACGCTGACCGATGAGCAACTACAACCTGTGCAAGACAAGGTTCGGCAGGCCTTGGTCAAACAATTCAACGTTGAGCTTCGAAGTTGATGCGCTTCATCAGCACCAGGCATTCCAGATGGGTTGTTTGGGGAAAGAAGTCCACTGGTTGAATGCGATCAATGGTGTAGGGACCGTTATCTGAGACCAGTCGTTTGATGTCCCGCGCCAAGGTTGCAGAATCACAACTCAGGTAAGCCAGGCTTTTGGGTGGACAATTCAGGATGGCGTCAAGCACATCTGGCGTTAATCCTTTTCGTGGTGGGTCCACCACAAGAGCATCGTGATCCCGAAGGTAATCTCCCAGTAGTAATGCCACATCGCCGGCTTCAAAGCTGGCTTCAGTAATTCCATTCAAGGCCGCGTTCTGTCGTGCCTGTTGGACAGACGCCGGATTGATTTCAAGACCAACGACGCCTATTCCAGCTGCAGCGATCGGCAAGCTGATGGTTCCAATGCCGCAATAGGCATCAATTAAGCGTTTGCAGTCTCCAAGCTGGAGAAGCCAATCGCGCAAAACAATCACGATCTGCTCAGCACGATCGGTATTCACTTGGAAGAACGTGGTGGTTCCTAGAAGGAGTTGAAGATCGCAGAAGCGTTCGCTGATGCAATCTCGACCAGCGAGCGTGTGGGTGATCGCACCGAGAACGGTATTGCTACGGCGTGGTTGCAGGTTCAAGGTCACACCGGCTAGGGCAGGCCACCGGTTCATCCACTCCTCGGCCAGCGTTTTTACACCGTTGAGTTCGGCTGTTGCACTGACCAATGTGATCAGCAGTTCTCCTGTTCTCACACCCACGCGCAAGCCAAGGTGGCGCAGACCTGGTTCGCCATGCAAGTCAGCATCAGCTGGCCAGCCGCTGGCTTCCAGGTCTTGTTTGAGAGGTTTGATCAGGGCATCGATGCGCGGGTCCAAGACTGGACAACGATTGAGGTTCACGATCCGGTGGCTCCCGCGTCGGTAGTACCCCAGTCGCAGTTGATCTTCTCGCCGAAGCAAGGGAATCAGGGCTCGATTGCGGTAGCCCAAATGGTCAAGGTCGTTGTTGATCGGCGCAGGCGACTGGATGTCGATTCCACCGATCCGTCTAAGGGTCTGTTCCAGACGCGTGCGCTTCCATTCCGCCTGGAGGCTGTCTTCGAGGTGCTGCAGAGAACAGCCTCCACAGTCTTGAGCAAGGATGCAGGGGGATTTTCTTGCGCCTGGGCCTGCAACGAGCGTTTTGAGATGGCGTGCAAACCATTGCGACTTCTTGCGTTGCAGCAACTGCACTTGGGCTTCTTCCCCTGGAAGCAGCTGGGGAACAATCACCACCCAGCCTTGCCAGCGAGCCAGTCCAAGGCCCTGGTGATTGAGATCGCTCCCGAGAACGGTGATGATTTGACCGGCGACTGGTGGGTCGCTCAAGGACTGGGCCATTGCAAAGGCGTAACACCAATCACCGCAATTTCATGCGAAGCGATCGATAGCTCTAGACTCATTCAAGCTTGCCAGCTGACATGAGCGTTGTACGGGATCTGATTCTCAGAGCAGATGACGATCTGCGTTACCCCAACAGTGGTGAACTGCGATCCATGGTTGATTTCCTCAGCCAGGGTTCGAATCGTTTATCTGTTGTTCGAAGTCTCACTGAGAACGAAAAGAAAATCGTCGATGAATCAGCGAAACAGCTGTTCAGTCGAAAACCTGAATACGTTGCTCCTGGAGGCAATGCCTTCGGTCAGAAGCAACGAGCCCAGTGCCTGCGTGACTACAGCTGGTATCTACGCCTCGTGACCTATGGAGTTCTTGCAGGCAGTACCGAGCTCATCCAACAGATTGGTCTAGTGGGTGCGCGTGAGATGTACAACAGCCTTGGTGTTCCGATGCCTGGAATGGTGGAAGCCATGCGCTGCATGAGACAGGCTTCTTTGACACTTCTTTCTGAAGACCAGCAAGCACTCGCAGCTCCTTATTTCGATTACCTCATTCAAGGGATGCAGACCTCGACCTAAGCCATCCTGTCTTAATCCCACAGCCGGCTGACCAGTGCTGTTTTCTTGCTGACTGCTCTCGAGACTGTGTTCCACACGTCTCGTTCGAGACACTTCATGAGTGTCTTTCGGCTTAAGCGATGCCTCTAGGCATTTTGGTTTCTCCCCAATGTCACCGGTGAAACCCCACGTTCTGGCAGGAATGGGGCGGTTCGTTTCTGCGCCAAGGCAGGAGAACCTTGATCGCGCACAACCTAATCACTTATCTCGCTAGTCTCAGTTGCGTCTTGTTATCAGTCTATTAATAAGACACGAGTGAGCCGCATTTGATTGTTTTCGGTTCCGTGAGCGCTTCCGGTGTTTAGTCCCAAAAAGGTGGCCCGGGGCATAGGGCTGGCTAGGGCTGAACAGGGAGGCCAGCGTTCTTGCGTCACTGTGTCTACAGCAGGTACGCGAGCTTCAAGAAGGCTGCAAGCACTTGTGTTTGCATTGGCCATCATTGCCTTGGACATGCAATCGCTGTACGTGGACAGGGATTGCATCGTGGCTTTGCGGTGAGCGCATCGCAATCAGAGTTCCGTCTCGGACGATCCATTCGTTTTTATCGGCTCAGTCGACCGGGGTACTGAAGGTTCCTGCATTTAAAACGATGGAAAAGATGGGTCTTAATAACAAGTTGACCAGGGGTCTCACTTGCGACTCTTTCTTGGACTTGTTTTGAGACCTGCCTGAGACAACTGATTCAAATTGATCCCAATTGAGTCTCTCGGTGAGTCCATTGATGAGCCTCGAGCGAGACTGCTGAGGTTATTTGTCTCTGTAGAGGTCGCGCAACATTTGGTAAGCCTCGTTGAGTCGTCTCATGCCGTCCGTAGAGCCACCTGCATCTGGATGGGCCTCGATTGCCTTTTTCTTGTAGGCGTCTCGGATGGTACGCAATGTGAGTGATGCTCCAGCCTGTGTGGGCAGATCTAACAAACGCAGAGCACCATGAAGGGTCATGGTGGATTCCAAGGTTTCAAATGACGTCACACGCCGGCTCCGTTTGAAGCGGTTCACAAAGCGGCGAATCAAGGTTGGAATGCGATCCTCCAAGCTCCCTGCTGCAAATGGATCCTCGAGAACTGCAGCAGCGACAATCACATGTTCGAATTTTGGAGATTGCACAGACCAATCCGCACAGACGTCTTGCATGGACTGGTTCACCTGACTCCAGGTGAAGGTGCGGCCCTCGCTTCCATCTAATTGGGGCCAAATATCTCGGGCCATCCAGAGCATGACCGCTTCAAGAACCGTTGCTCCTGGCATTGATCCATAGAGATTGGTCCAATGATCGATGGCCTTAGCGCAGCAAGCGGTGAGGTGGTCAAAACTCACCACCGGTACAAAGGGACTGTCGGGCCGCTCTTCTGGTACTTGCGGTTTTTGCAGGCTGGTTCGGATGGCTTGTGTACGGCTGCGTACAAATCCCGGTAGGTCAATGCCAGGACTTTTCGTTTTTCTTTGGTTCGGCTGACTGGTCTCATCGGTGAGCAGCGACGCTGCGTCTTGCTCCTTAGGGTCTTGACTTCGGCGCACTAAAACGATGGCTCGGTCTTCGTCGTAGGAAGGTTTTGTGGGTTGCTGGCCTGGGGTAGATCCGATGGGATCAGGCGAGCTTGATGCCGAAACGTCCTCTGGATCCTCGATGGCTCCGCTCTCGAGCAGATCATCGGCATCTGTCTCGAGATCTGTCTCGTCAGTCCAGATTTCTTCGAGCAATCGCGTTAAGCAATCGCCTCTCGATCTGATGCACCACTCTTTCTTCAGCTCGTCGAGGCGATCGACGAGATGATCAGGAAGTTCAAGTGTGATCCGACGCCCCATTCAGTCTGCCGCGATGATCCGAGTAAATGAAATGCGCGAAACCTATTGACCTTGTAGTCGACGCAACCAATCCTGTTGGGCCTTGATTGCATCGCGATAACGTTGCTCCAGCGAGTCATTCACGCGCCGAGGCATGATCATCGCTGACGGCAACTGATTGGTGCCACTTGATGGTGCGGCAAGAGACGGAGGAGGAATCCTTGGGGCCGGTTTGGGATAGGTCTGCGGTGTGGCTTGAGGTTGAGGAGATCGAATGATCGGCTTTGCCTTGTTG
>NZ_JAKUHK010000072.1:0-7808 GCF_023630655.1 Synechococcus sp. MU1655
CTTATCTCCAGCAAATTCCTGGCATGGAATCAGGCTCCAAGCGTTTGGTGTTGCTGTTCACTCAGCTGGGTGATTTCGACTCAATGGAATATGCCCAAGCCCTTGTGCCTGCACTGTCTCGTTTGGAGACTCAAGGGATCAAGACGTTGGCCATTGCGATTGGCGATCAAGCAGGCGCTGATCGTTTTTGCGTCTTTACAGGATTTCCAAGGTCTCAGCTTCGGGTGGTTCCCGATGCGGACCTGCATCGCAGTGTTGGGTTATCACCAGGGCTTCAAGCTGCTGGAGGCCCTTGGCCATCGCTTCTGTTGATGTGTGCAGGGATTGGTTCCCCTGGCACTCTTGCTGAAGTTCTCAGGGGATATACGGGAGACCGCAATGCTCCCGCCCGTTTTGAAGACTCTCCCCTGTTTCGCCTGGCTGGGGGAGACGGGTTCCAACGTCCGTTCGAGCTCGCCACGGTTCGTCTTCGCAACATGAATGAAGTGCTAACGAAGTGGGGTACTTATGTACCCAACAACGCTTATCTCACGCAGCGAGGCGGCACATTTCTGCTGGACGAGGATGATTCCGTTCTCTACGTCCACCGCGACCAGGGCATCTTGGGCTTCTCGGAGACCATGAATAAGCCGCTTACTTTTCTTGATCCTTGGTTGGAGAGTGAGCACTGAGATGGATGCAGCCCAGAAGCTCCCTCCTTGGAGACCACTCTTGATTGCGGCACTCAAGCGGGAAGGCCGGTTACCAGGTGGTCGCTGGGTGCAGCTTGCAAGTCTTGGGATTGATGGTTGCCCCAGAGTGCGAACGCTCGTTTTCCGCGATTGGAGTGCGGCGGCCACCATGGATCTGCTCACTGATGCCCGCAGTGAGAAGTGTTTAGAGATTGAACGAACACCTGAGGTGGAGTTGTGCTGGTTGTTTCGTAAGGCTCGCGAGCAGTTTCGCCTCCGTGGAACGGCAAGACTGATCGCTCCGACAGGGGATGTTGTGGCCTTGAATCAAGAGTGGAAGCGGCTCTCACCACCTGGGCGATCGGTCTGGGCCTGGCCCCCTCCCGGTGATCCGTTTGATCCACAAGGCCCATGGCCTCAGGAGGTGTCAGACGATTCGGCGATGCCAGAGCATTTGCGCCTGCTTCGGATTTCCTTGCACCGCATCGAGCAGCTCGATCTCAAGCCACATCCGCACGTGCGACGGCTGTGGTTGTCCGCCACGCAATGGCAAGAACAAAGGATCAATCCTTGAGCATCCAGAGCGCGAGTCCGCCACCGCGTCCACGGGCCGCCATCCAGCCATCAGGGTTGCGTTCGATCAGAGCAAAAAAAGGAGTGCGCTTTTGATCTGGAGCGGGCAATGCTTTTTTGAGCAAGACAAGTCCACCAATCCGCAAAGTTAGCGAGTCAAAGTGAAACATCAGTAATGGCCGCTTCCCTTTCAACCAACCTGGACCTTGAAATTTGAGTTCAACAGGCCCCACGTTGACGGCGTTCGTAAGACGCAAGTCTTTGCGGTTGATCCCTAGCCCTGCTTTGATCTCCAGGCGGGCATTCAGGCTTCTCAGCATCCAGCTGCTCAATGGATTGGCTTTTTGGTCTGCCTTCGACCAAATCGTTTGCAGATGCCAGCATCCCAGGAGATCAATGCTCTTGAGACCAGTGCCTGTTAAGCGCACTGCCTTCTCTCTCGCATTCAGAATGGCGAAATTCATGAGAGAGGCCAGGGACAAGGGAATGGTCGCATTGGAAATAAAAAAAACCTAAAATGAGTCTGTTTTTGTGTTGAGTTAGACAACCTTTCTGAGATTTTCAGAGGATGTTCTTCTGATCGTCAATGGAATTCTTAGATGGGTGAATGTTGCTATCGGAACGACTCCTCAAAAATGATAATTCTCAAATGTATTGGCGAGAATCAGTTCTTTTGTGAAAAAGTTTTGATGCCTTTAGAGGTGTATTTTTTCGAAGCGCCCGATGACGCTCGGCTGGAATTCTGGCTGCTGAATGGAGGCGAGCCAATGCTGCACACCACGGCCGAGGCTAGGGAGTATGCCCTCCTGAGCCACCGTAAGCTCGATGATCCTTGATCATGCATAGATCCGAACGTGGGCTATGGCCGATCTGCTCGCTAACGCTGTTGTCCTGAGCTGGGAGCAGCTGGATGCCTTGGCTCCTGATCCTGCAGAGCGTTGTGAAGGTCCAGCTAATGCACAAGCCACATTGCGCTTGTTCGGAGAGCCGGAGTCTCAGGTGCGAGTCACGCTATTTCGTGATCACCATGCTTGGTGCCCGTATTGCCAGAAGGTTTGGCTATGGCTGGAGTTTCGTCGAGTCCCCTATCGGATTCGAAAAGTCACCATGCGCTGCTATGGGCCGAAGGAGCCCTGGTTTACCGCCAAGGTGCCATCAGGAATGCTTCCAGCCCTTGAGTTGGATGGACGTCTTTTTACAGAAAGTGATCGCATCCTTGAAGTGTTGGAGCATGCCTTTGGCCCTTTGGGTGCAGGGATGCATGACAAACGTGTGCGCCGGTTGCGCGATCTTGAGCGTCTTTTGTTTCGCGCTTGGTGCATTTGGCTCTGTACCCCCAGGCTGAACAACCGGCAGGAGCTTCAAGCGCGTGACCAATTTCAGACGGTTGCACGTCAAATGGAGGAGGCTCTGTCTGCGGGAGGTGGCCATTGGCTTGATCCTGATCATCCGGGTGGAGCGCATCCAGGAACGGCAGATCTGGTGTTCGTTCCTTACGTCGAGAGGATGAATGCATCGCTGGCCTATTTCAAGGGCTTTGCACTTCGTCAAGAGCATCCAGGTATCGATCAATGGCTCAACGCTTTGGAGCAGCTTCCGACCTATCGCGGTACCCAAAGCGATGTTCATACCCATGCCCACGACTTGCCACCACAAATGGGTGGTTGTTGGAGCAATGGAAGTCCCGAACAGCAAGCGATGGCGCGTGCGGTGGATCAAGGTGCTGGTCTCGCTGAACTCGAAACTGGTTGGTCTTCCGAGATGACTGACGATGGAGTGATGTCTTCTGAAAGGGCACTCGAGAGAGTTATGCGCCATCGTTCTGCGCTGTTGGCTCGCAATCCTCTCGGTGCTGCGTTTGATCAGCCCCTGCGTGCTGCATTGACCTATTTGATATCAGGCGATCCTTGCCAGCCAAATCCTGACAGTGCAAGTGGTCTGCGTTACTTAAGAGATCGAATTTCGGTGCCGAGAGATATGCCATTGCAGAGTGCTCGGTTGTTGAGGAAGGCCCTTGAGGCGACAGCAGCTCTTGATGGTGAGGCAGAGCCAGCCACCCCGCCCTTTGAGCATCGTTTCGATCAAGACCCAAGGCCGTTTTTGAACCCGTGAGGGTTGGCTTTGCGTTCGCTGATCGCGATCCGGCAGGCTGGCACGTCATGTGCGATCACCATGTCGAGCGGTCAAGAGGCCCCAGGGGGTTCTGGTTTTGGAACAGGTCATGCTGGTGGGAACAAGCGAAACCGAAGTGGCAAGCGCAAACCTGGTCATTCCAACCATGGTCGCGAGCGTCAGCCCTTGGGGAGGGATCCTGAGTTTGAAGCGATTTGTGCGAGACAGACCTTGGGATTAGCTCTCTCAGGGCGGTTAACTGAACAGGTGGTGAAGAGGGTGCACAAAGCATTGGCTGTGCAGCATCACCCTGACAAGGGAGGTGATCCAGAGACAATGATTCGTCTGAACAATGCCCGAGACGTTTTACTCCAGCCTGAGATGTCAGACATTGTCGCGTCGTGATTCGATGATTTTTTTGAAGCGTGATGTGTTGATGTTGATTATTTTTGTTTGTCCAATTTGGAAATAACAGTAAATGAGTGGATGGGACATGAAATACTATTTATAAGCGCATTAGCGCCATAATAGTTAGTGCGTCTAATAGTAAGAATCTGTTGGTTTCTGTTTGGCGATCAGTAGAATTGTATGGCTCATTTCGCCTCCTTGGTTGAGTATGTGGAATGATTTTGTATTGAATGAGCGAATAATTGCCGTGTTCAGTTGATCTCGGTGACGCCGTTATTGAATTGACTTAGTAGAGGCCAATTGTTTTTGGTTTGGCTTACAACGATAAATACCAGCGGATGACATCTGCAAGTTGACCTGCTGGGCCATGACCGCTTATTAACTCTCCAATAATTGCAGCCATAAACCCCAACATTGCGACTCTTCCGTTGAGACGCTCGACAAAGTCAAGTGACCCTTGATTCCAGGGGCGTTTGGTGGTCAGGCCTTCGCCGAAAGCCTCTACGGGTTCGTATTGGAAATTTTGGCTTGACACAAGATGTCCAACAAATTGATCTCGATGGTATGCAGAGATCACTCTTCTTTTCATAGGCTTAGGACAGCCTTAAACCTGAACCCATGGATGCTGATCGTTTAAAAGCTCTGTTCACCAAACCCTATGGGCAGCCAGCACCAACAGAATCTCAATGGAGAGAGTTGTATGACGAGAACGTTTGTTTTCGAGATCCAACTCAGGAATCTCAAGGTATCGAGGCATATATCAAAGCACAGGATGGATTGATCAAGCGGTGTGATGATCTCTATCTTGTCCCAGGTGCGATCTCGATTGACGACGATAACGCTTTCGTTGAATGGGAAATGGGGCTAAAAATCAAGGGAATTGAGTTTATCTATCCCGGAGTTTCTAGGCTGAAGCTTAATTTCGATGGAAAGGTCATTAGTCATCGGGATTATTTCGATTTTGTCGGCCCTACCTTTGGTCCTATTCCTGTTCTTGGCGGGTTTGTTCGCTGGCTTTACAAGAGGTTCGTCGACTGAATGAACATTCGGCCCCGAGGCAAGAAGCATCTGCAGGAGGCTTGTATCAGCGGGGCGAGGAATTCTGGGGTGAACGGCTCTGGCTTAGTTTCCAAAACGCAAGGCTTGTCACTGCTGCCCCAAACCCTAGAAAAATCGTGATCAGCGCTTCGCTCGTCATGTTAATGATTTGATACAAATTGTATTATGGCGCCTTTGCCGGCACAAGTGTGAGTGAGTATTTATCCCTAAAACCGCGCCTTGGCGACGTTTTGCTTCACAAAGGAGCGCGGTTTTTATTACGATATATTGAAAAGAGTTAAAAAGCCTGTGCTCAGATCGATTGCCACAAAACCGTTTCTCTCGGATCTCGGGATTCTGATCCTTCGGGTCATCACTGGAACTCTCTTGATTCATCACGGTTACGAGAAGCTCGCCAATATTGAAAATTTTGCTGACGCATTTGTACGTCCACTCCATCTTCCCTTCCCAATACTTCTTTCCTATATCGCAGCCTTTTCTGAAGTCATCGGTAGCTGGCTTTTGATTACAGGTCTCCTGACACGCTTCGGTGCTCTCGCGATTATGGGAACAATCTCTGTCGCCATTTATCACGCAATTATTACTGCAGGTTTCAACATCTACTTGCTTGAGCTGCTAGGTCTTTATTTCGCATCGGCAGTTGCGGTCTTGGCCTTAGGTCCTGGTTTGTTTTCGATTGATGAATTGATTGTGCGTCGCTTCAGTCCAGAACTTGAACGTGGGCAATCCGGTGCCATTGACACAGTGGTCTCAGATGGGGTTGCTTAGATCATTGAGTGCTTCAAGGAAGGGTGAATCCTGACTGAAGGTGTTTGACATCGAGCATGACCCAGCTCAACCAAATCACCACACCGATTACTCCTGATACCGCAGCAAATTTTCCTACGTTGCGAAGTAGTAGTTCGGCCACACTCATTTCGCGCAAGGTTCTGTCCCGTTCAGACCCCATCCTGCTTGATCAGTGTCACACCCATGGTCATTTCACTGGATTCCCCCACAGTCAGCCTTCTGATTGTGGGATTTTCCTTTGCAGCTCTTCAAATCTGGTGGATCCGCTCTTTGCTGTTTAGGAATTCAGTTCGTCAAAAAGCTCAGCCTTTGAGCTCTCAACAGTTTCGAAAGGATTTGGAACGAATATTCAAGAATGAATTCTGATGACTTCGCTAGGTTCCTCCCCATGATTGAAACCTTGCCATGATTGGTTCGGTTGGATGGGGCGTTTTCAAATTCGCGAATTGAAGTCTGACCAGATTCCACTCGTGACGGATTGGTCTCGTCGTGAGGGATTTGCTCCAGGTCTTGGGGATCTTGAGATTTACCGACAGACTGATCGTCAGGGTTTGTGGATTGCTTGGCTCGATCAGGAGCCGATTGGTTGCATCGTTGGCGTTCGGTACAACCCTGATTACGGTTTTATTGGCCTTTATCTCGTGGTCCCCCATCAGCGTGGTCATGGGTATGGACAGCGGCTTTGGATGCATGCTCTCGACCACCTTGCTGATCTGACCTGCATCGGTTTAGAGGCAGCCCCTGCTCGAATCTTGGACTATGCGGGATGGGGGTTTGAATCGTCTTCGATGACCACCCGTTGGCGCTGCTTCAACCAAAGCAATTCAGAAGACTTGATGGGCGATCTTCCTCCCGGTTTGCAGGTGGTGAAGGGGAGCAGTGTTCCTTTAGAAGCTGTTCAGCTGTACGACGCCCAGAGGGAGCCAAGCCCAAGGCCCCACTTCCTTGCTGATTGGCTTGGACACCCATCTGGTGAGGTTCTTACCATTCTTGATGACAAGGGAAACTGCCATGGTTTCGGCCGCATTCGCCCCTGCCTTTTGCAAGATGGAGAAGGTTGGAGGATCGGTCCGCTCCTCGCCGATTCTCCTGGGATAGCCGCTTATCTCATCCAAAAGCTTCAAGAATGCCACCCAGGGGTGTTGTTAATTGATACCCCTGGATTGAATTCTGCTGCGAATGATCTAATGGCCACACTTGGTTTTAAGGCTGAGTCGGAAACCATGCGGATGTATCGAGGTGGTTTACCAAAAGTTGATTTAAGCGACGTGTTTGCGTTGGCCTGTTTGGAATTGGGTTGAGCGGTGAGCTAGTGCTGGGCTGCTCCCACAACCATGTGGGATTGAATTTCTTATTTCTTTGCCGCATAGACGACTGCTCCACCTGCAACGAGCGTCAGGGCTCCTGTTGTGAGCAAAAATCCAACCAACAGAGTGAAACCAATCAAGGAGCCCAGAAGCGACATCTTGATGCGTAGAAGCTTGGACTTCATCAGCATCACCATCAAAATCAAAATGGTGGCTTTAAGACCAGCAACCTTGCCTGCACTCAGCAGGTAAAACGGATTGAGAGGAAGCATTCCTGCGCCAACAAAATTTTTCCGATTCTGACGAGTTTGATCTCTCATCTGTGAGATTTTTGATCGAGCCCGCCACCGATCCCATTCGCCATTGATGATGGATGACATGTGTGGTCGTTTTGCACTCAAGGCAGATGCCCTTCAGCTTCCGGAGGCCATTCGGGAGCGAATGTCTGATGTGCATTTGTCGCGCTATGCGCCTCGGGAGCTCATTCGCCCTTCGGAACCTGTGTTGGGATTGCGTCAAGAGGAGGGCAAGACCGAGGCAGCTCTGATGCTATGGGGCTTGATTCCCTCTTGGGCGAAAGACCCTTCTGCTGGCCCTAGACCCATCAACGCTCGCTCAGAAACGGTTGCAGAGAAGTCAAGTTTCAAAGCTGCTTGGCGTCATCGGCGATGTTTGATCCCAGCCACAGGATTTTTCGAGAAAAAATACTTTGTCTGCCGTCGAGATCAACGTTCCTTTTGGATCGCTGGGTTATGGGAACGCTGGCTTGGCTCAGATGGGAGTGAACTGGATACCTGCACGATTCTCACCACTGCGCCGAATGCTCTCATTCAGCCGCTCCATGATCGAATGCCTGTGTTGATTCCGGATGGTCTGGAAGAGGCCTGGC
>NZ_JAKUHK010000073.1:0-7787 GCF_023630655.1 Synechococcus sp. MU1655
GTGCGTTGCGAATTACGCCAACGGGAGTTGGAAGACTTCGCTCTTCAGCACCACCGTCTGTTGTGGTCTGCAATTACCGACCTTGAAGAGGGCAACATCGGTTCCGGTCGTCTAGAGGCGATCAGTCGGGGCAAAGATCCGGGTCATGAGTTGGCCGATCTGGATCTACCTCGTTTGCTTACCGATCAGCTGCTGCTGGACAACAGTGCGTTAGTGGCCAAGTTGACGCCGCTTTTAGAACCCGCGGAGCTCCAGCGTTTGGCATTGGCGCGTCCCATGGATGTTTTACGGGGCACCGCGGCTATTTTGGAGCGACAGAAGAGTCATAAACGTTGCCGTCACTTGTTAGAGGCTTGGGGTAGTCAACGGCTTGAGACTCTGGAACGGTGTATTGCTTCGCTGATTGCTCGTGAGCAAGAGCAGACAGCGTCGGCAGAGGGAGTGGATATGGAAGGTCGTATTCAGGAGATGTTTGAACAGTTGAATGCGGATGCGCTTCGATTGCAAGAGCTTTATTACTCCGAGAGGAAGCATATTCAGCATCTTGATCAACAACGCTGTGCTGGTTATGAGGTTGCTGTTGCTAATCCCCCTGAATTCATTCCTCCTGCGGCTTGATGGATTGGTGCGAGTCCAATCACCTGTATGTCTTGGTTTCGAAACACCAGCGTTCCTCACCCTTGAATCCACGGATGCGGATCGTCGCGCAGATGTGTCATTTGATCCAAAAGAGTGTTCAAGATGATGAGCTGAGACGGAGAACTCCTCCGTCTGGCCTCATCAATGATGCCGTAGTGTTTTTTTGCAGCTAGACCTTAAAGGTGTTCTTCAATACCAATGAAAACTGCGCTCGCCACACTCATTGTTGCTCTTGCAGCACCTATGGCTGTCTCAGCTGCTCCAGGAGTACCTGACTCTGTCATGAGTGCAATTCAAGAGGCGTGCAATGCCTCTGTTGCTGGTAATAGTCAAGCTACTGAATCAGATGAAAACTGTATTGCAAGAGCAGTAGCTGCTTACAAGAAATCGAACTGATAGGACTATCAGTACATTGCTGGCCCAAGCGATAGGCATTGAGCTTTGGTCTTTTTCGGCCAATCTCTCAATCTTGACTCTTTAAGCCCTGCTTTTAGCAGGGCTTTTTGTTTGACAATCTTGGCGTTGAGCGATTCTGATTGTTGTTCGGGTAGGAATAGTTTCTGCTTATCCGTCACGCAAAACTAACGAGGTCCTTCGGCTTTCATGGTCAAAGTTAATCTTTTGCTAAAGCTATAACCGTCTCTTCATTGAAACCATTGGTGGAGGATTGTTGTGCTTTGTAGGTTTTTAAGATTTGGCTTGAGTGCTTGATGCTTGATCAAGGATTGACCTTGTTAGGGATTTCAACTGCTTGATTGAATCAGAGGGCACCTGTTTTGTCTCCAGCAACTGGTCAAGTTCGTTCGCCCGTGTCTCGCCGATGGGCGAGGCAGCGCATGATCAGCACAACGTCATCGTGATCGCTAAGCGTTAGAACCGGTCTTGCTCTGCACGGATGGTTTGCGATGGTGATGGAAAACCCCTTCGGGTTCTGCAAGCGTGGAGCAACCTCAAGATCCTTTGGTTGCGGTGATTCACCCCGAAACACCACGTGTTGATCGCAATCACTGAGACCTGCCAACAGTGTTCGGTGTGGCAAGCAGCCAATGACGCCACCACAGCTCAGTGGCTTTCGAGCAAGGCTTGCCATGGTCTTGGAGATCTTGCATCCCTGATAATGGGTGAACAGCTCTTCTCAGCGATGTCTGAATTTTTTGAAGCGATCTGGCATGGAGAAGGAATCGGAGATGGTGGCGATCTCGATGAAGCCCTTCAGGCCTTTGTGGTTGTGAAGCCTAAAAATAATGATTGGATCGAGGCATGTGCTGTGGAGGGTGCTAATCCTCGTATCGAGCGTTTCGCCTCCTTCGATTCCTATCTTGATAATCAGGATGCCCTTGAAGTGATTACGGTGACTCCTCAGATGATTGCAGTCGCGATTGAGCAGTTGCCCGTTTGATGGCTGATTCCACGATTGACTTCTCGACCTACACGCCAGTGAACCACCTCTGGCCTGCTTTTGTGGAACGATTGGGATCTGAGAAAGCACAGCAAGCAGTGCGTCAGGCTCTTGATCTTCAAGGGATGAGTGGGAATGCCCGCAGTCTTCCCGTTCTGTTTGTTGAAACCTGTGGCCTTGCTCTCGCGCATACAGATCTTGTGCGAGAACAGACAGGTCTTAATAGCCACGGATATCGCATGGTTTTATTGCTTAGTCGACGTGAATTAGAACTGCAGTTATTGCAAGACTCGTTGTGAATTTATGCCTGTCTTTTCGCATACGCTTAAGTTGCTAACGTTGGGTATTCCTTGACAAGCATGGTGATGACGACTGCCAATTTCGCCATGGAAAGAATTGTTGTTCCGGATACAATTGATTCAGTTTCTTCAACATAGGCATCATGCCTGACATGGTCACTGGTGATTGAACAATTCCATTATCTTTGTGTGTGGTGTTGATGAAGCACGGCGCTCTTTTGGATGTTTTTTGAGGCTTGCATCTCTTATGCCCTTACCACAGGCACGTCACTCAATCGAGTTGTGGCGGCTCGACCCAGCCGTTCGCGTCGCATGGCCCAGCTTGGATCCAGACCGCAGGCGGCCCATTGCACCGTGCCTCTCCCATAGCGGTGATTGAGACGATCGATCGTTGCCATCAAGCGCTCCCGTCTCTGCTGCTCTTGCTCCGTACAGGGCACCCATAGATGTTGTTGAAGTTGAGCGATTCCCTGCAGGTGTTGCATCAGTACTCCTGCCTTCGCCAGAGGGCGATTTGGTTGAAAAATACGTTCCACCAGGGGTAATGCAGCTTCCAACAACACACGCGTGTCGTTGCTGGGTAGATCCAGGCTGGTGCTGGCAGCTCGGCTGTAAAAGGCTGGAATGAATGGGCTCGTGCGCGTATAAATCGTGAGAGCTGCTGTGCGTTGATGCTGCTTTCGCAGTTTTTCAGCCGCTCGCACCACATAGGTGGCTACCGCTTCCCGGAGCTCTTCCAGGCTGGTAATTGGATGACTAAAGCTACGGCTGACGCAGGTCTCCTGCTTTGGAGAGGGGTCGAGATCAAGCGGCAAGCAGGCATGGCCTTGTAGTTCTCTTTGGAGTCGAACTCCCACCACTCCGGCTTTAGCTCGCAGAGATCCACTGGGCATATCACGGAGCTCACGGGCGTTGACCACTCCTCGCATTCGGCACCAGAGAGCGAGTTTGCGGCCGATTCCCCAGACGTCCTCAATGGAAATCGTTTCCAGCCAGCGATCGGGATCAGGGCACAATCCAAGATCAAAGAATCCTGCGTGGGCCGGTATCACTTTCGCCAGGCGGTTGGCGAGTTTGGCCTGTCCCTTGCTGGCCCCGAGACCAATGGCAATGGGTAAACCGAGGTTGCGTCGAGCCAAGCTTCTCAACCGCTGTGCCCATGGACGCAGATTTCCGTCCGATGGACGGCTGAGCCGTGCAAACGCTTCATCAATGGAATAGATCTCCAGATCCTCCACTTGGCTTTCCAGCAAACTCATCAGCCGTTGACTCATGTCGGCGTAGAGCGCGTAATTCGAGCTGCGAATCACAACATTGTGCTGTTCCAGATGCCGCTTCTCCTTGAAATAAGGGGTGCCCATAGCGATGCCAAGAGCTCGCGCTTCAGCGCTGCGGGCCACGATGCAGCCATCATTATTTGAGAGCACCACCACTGGCTTGCCGAGCAGGGCCGGATCCAGGCTCTGCTCGCATGAGGCATAAAAATTGTTGGCATCAATCAGTGCCGTGACCTGGGTCATCGCGACGATGTGAGCGTTAGAGCGGATGGATGACGTGAATTGCGACGCCCCAGATCTGTACATCTCCGCAACGATGGAGATCTAAATGGGGATAGTCAGGATTGGCCGCTTCCAGGCCTAAAGAGCCGCGATGGCGAACGAGGCGTTTGAGAGTGAAAGCCCCATCCAGGATGGCCACCACCACTCGGCCAGGGCGAGGATCGAGGCTGCGATCAACCACCAATAGATCGCCATGATGAATGCCTGCACCAGTCATGGAGTCGCCGCTGACACGCAGAAAAAAGGTGCTGCTGGGATGGCGAATCAGTTGTTCATTGAGATCGATCCCCACGTCGATGTAGTCGTCAGCTGGGGAGGGGAACCCTGCGGCAATCTGGTCATGCGCCAGAGGCAGGCTGAGGCTTTCACGCTGCAGTCGCAGAGGTTGGGGTGGTTCCAGCGATATCCGATCGATTGTCACGGAAGCCCATGCTCGCACTCAGTTAATAGTACAAACGTTCCGATTGTTTTTCTGCTTCTTCCCGGCGTGGGCGGCGTGCGCCGGGCCTGGCATGCGCTTGTCAAGGCCTAGCTGCTCGTTCGCCCACTGCGCTGTCAGGACTGCGAGCAAGTCGTCCCTGGTGCCGAAAAGACGGATCATCGCAGTTTAATGAGAATTGTTCGCAATTCAATCGGAAAGCGGTCTGAATTGCAAGTGATTCTCATTTGCTGGGGATTGAGTGGGAGTTGGCCTTCTGGCCCCCCCCGCGTGTACAGCAGCCTTTGGCTGATCGCTGGCTGGCCATGCTTTGAAGTCGGTGCCAGGCCTATGGACTCCAATCTCAAAGACAGGGGGCCTAGCTTCTGCGCAACTTGAAGGGGGCGATATGCGCTGTTTCAGTAGCAGCGTTTAGGGCACAGTCTTTCGATTCGTTGATTTGCATTCAAGCTTGAGCTTTTCTTCTGATTGCCAGACCTCAAGAACATCAGGGAAGTGTTCTTCAATGCATGAATCGCAGATTCCATGGCTGAAATTCAGATTAGTACGCTTCGATAAATATCGATCTAGATGCAACCAGCTTCCATTATCGTCTTTCGCTTTTCTGCAGTAAGAGCAGGTCGAAATGATATGTTCACCATCTGTACGTGAACAATAAGATTCAATTAATTTGATGGATCTTTTCCTTAGTTCAAGAAAGGCAACTGCTTGTCTAGACAAGGATTCCATGATGCTGAATTGTCTATCTGTAAGCCCATGTGGCTCTCGATCAATCACGCAGAGCGTCCCAATTCTATGATTTTCTTCGTTCTGCAAAGGAAAGCCAGCGTAGAGTCTGATCTTCGGGTCTCCTTTGACCAGGGGATTGTCAAAGAATCGTTCGTCTTTTAACGCATCTTCAACGATCAAAGGTTCAGAGGAGTGAATCGCATGAGCACAGAATGACCAATCGCGCACAGTTTCTTGAGCTTCAATGCCAACCTTGGCCTTAAACCATTGCCGATCTGAATCAACCAGGCTTAAGAGAGCAATGGGAGTACCACATGTAAGAGAGGCTATTTTCGTTATATCATCATAATTCTCTTCAGGTTTTGTGCCAAGAATTCTATATTCACTCAGTGCTTTTAGTCTTTCCGACTCGTTTTTCGGAATCTCTGGCTTTTTCAAGTCAAACACTTGCGCTTTTAAAAATTTTGAATGCAATTAGTGGGATGCGCATAAAGGAGAATAAAAGTTAATTTGAAATTGTTTAAGTTTTTGGTCGCTTCGAGTTTTTGGTTGAGAGTGGCATCAAAAAGAGCCTCCTCGAAGAGCATGTGGTCTGAGACGACGAGCTTGCAATCAATGCGCCTGTCCGCTACTGCGATCTCTTGAAGATGATGGCTAATGGTTTTTGTGGACGCGTCGTTGAAGCTTGGTGCCCGTATCGATCAAGATGGTTTTCTCTGAAGCTGCTGCTGATGGCCGATTCTCCCTATCTCCTGGCAATCGCCCTGTTTGAGCAGAATGGGAAACGAGCCATGCCCCTCGGGGGACGATCTCTGCCATTGGATGCGACGCAAGATGAAGCTGGGGTTCCTGCGCAGATAGCCCGTGAGCTGGCTTTGGAACTCCTGCTTCGTGTCTGGCAACGCAGTGATCAGGGGCCTTTGCAGCGCGACGCGGGGTCTGCAAGTTTGCTGATGGCTGAATTAAGCATGGAGTATTTGCCTGAAGATTTACCGCTTCTCAAAGCGGCCTGGCTCAATACCGGAGATAGCGCAGCTTTTCGGAGCGGATTGTTGGCGATCACCTCACGTTGTTGGAGTGTGAGCGTGGCCAAATTCCAGCCGATTAGGTTCACTGCACTTGAGGCGTCGCAGACAACGGAAGGCTGAAGGGGACGCTGAATCGGTCTCACGCTGCAATCGCTGTGATGAGTTCTGCCAATCCAGCAGCAATGCCGTCTTGTTGATCGGCGCCAAAGTGAACACCGTCTAGGGGAGATGTTTCGGCAACAGTTTGTGTATCGAAAAAGAACACCGACTCTTGTTCAGCAAGGTTGCGATAGAGGGAGGGAAGCAATCGAGACTTTTCGCTGCCTCCTTTAAACCCCCAAGCAAGAGATTGTGGTGTGGTTTGAATCACTCCAGGACTGACTAAAACAATCGTTGGTGGGTGATTGGAATGGCGTGGTCCACATTCATAGGACATGCGCACATCATGGATCAGGATTTTTGCTCCAGATGTAATTTCTTCTGGAGAAAGATGTAAGTGGCTTTTACAGTCATTGCATCCAAGCGCAAGAATGACAATGTTCAGGGGTTTACAGCTATGCAAAATCATGGACAAGTGTTGCCTGCCATTACAGCTGTAGTCGCCACCATAATTAACGGCTCCCAGGGGATCATCCATCACCCAGGTTCTTGAATTCAAGCCTTGTTCAAAAACAGTCCAGATTTGATGATTGGGATTTTGCTGATTCAGAATGTTTTGGAGACGATTGGGCCAGCGTGTTTTAAATGGTAAGCGCCCACTCCCATCAGGCGCCATTCCCCAGGTGTTGGAGTCTCCAAAACACAAAATACTTTTTGGCTCCATGTTCTCTTGATCCAATGTTTGGATCAAGGCTTGATCTGATGATTGATCTGAAGACAGCATCACGTCTAGCAGTAGGCCAACAAGGAAGTCTTTTGTTTAGGCACGGTGATAAGGACTTCCTTGCTGGATGGCTTGGGCTCGGAACAGTTGCTCGATCAAGAGAAGTCTTGCAAGCTCATGGGGGAATGTCATTGGTGAGAGGCTGAGCTTCCAATGGGCCAGGTTCTTCAGCTCAGCAGTGAATCCATCAGCGCCACCAATCACGAACGCAAGCCGCTGCGATCCAAGGCTGCGGAGCCGCTCAGAAAAGTTGATCGACGTCAGCGTTTCACCCTGTTCCATCAACATCACAGGCCTTTCGTCGCTTCGTAGTGTCTGGCGAATGGATTCAGCTTCTTTTTCGGGATTGCCATCCCGCAACTCAACGATCGTGAGTCCAGGAAGGCGTTTGCGATAGAGCTCAATTCCTTCCTGAATCCAGGACTTGCGAACTTTTCCGATGGCGATAATGCGGCAGCGAGAGGGATTCATCCCAATAAATCCAAACGCAGGCAGGTCTCAAATTCAGTCTTCGTCATCTTCCAAAAGAAGCTGCCCAAAGGCCACATACAGCGATTCTTCTTCGCTCCCAGCGGCCACATCCGGACGGGAGGGACGGGTCGTTTTTCCCTGGCCGCCGCGAAGCGGTTGTCTGGAAAGGGTCTGAGAAGACGGCGGGACCTGCGCCTTTGCTTTCGCCTTGTTCTGAGACGCAATGTGGCGCTCAGCCTCCTTGAGCCGCGCCATTAAATGTTCAGGAACAGTGCCATCACTGCTCGCTTTCATCAGTTCCTGAAACAGACGTTCAGGATTGTCTTCAGTTTCAATGCGAT